>JAGNEZ010000027.1 GCA_018003015.1 Phycisphaerae bacterium
TATAGCCCTGCGGTTCGCGAACCTCACCGCCGGTGAACTCCGGGAGCAACGGCCGCCGGGCACGATTCGCCCGGCCGGGCCGTGCAATTCGGCACCTTCGTGCTGGCTTTTATGCAACTGGGGGGTATAGATAGAAACTCAGGAGCGCCCGGATGATCATGGCGTTAACCGGCATCCAGACTGGCCCCCGCCAGTTGGAGTTGCCGCCGAACATGCCGGTACTCGACTCGGCCGGCAGGTAATCGGCGCGGTACTCCTGGCCCCCGCCGTGGAACTTGATCTGCAAAGCTACTCTCCTCTGTTCAGGGGCGACATCTCGAAGCGTTTGACGTTGCCAGGCAGCTTGAACGCGAATGTCCCCTCATTGAACGAGGGTGAGCCGCTCCAACCAGCGATATCCGCCGTGTATCGCGATCGGGTCTCATTTTGCCCGTAGTCGATGGTGATCTTACGAAGAACCGGTTTGCCTTCAGCCTCGATCCAGAACTCCCAGCTCGAGTCGCCGGCCACGAACACCAGGTGATGGCACTTGCGGCCGTTCACGGTAGCCGTTCCGAGGTAATCACCCGCTGTGATGCGGGTCAATACCCTGTCGTACAGGTCTTTGTACATCAGATCCTCGAGAGGAAAGACGACTTCGTACTTCACGGCGAGGGTGTCGAGTGCGGCGTCGATCGTATTGGGAACCTCGACGACGGTGTAGAGGCTCTTCGAGCGATCGAGCATTGAGACCGTCTTGCCGTCGTAGACCATTCGTCTGGCGCCGTTGTCGCCGGTGACTTCGACCGCTACTTTATCCGGCCGGCTCACGCAGATGGCCCGCCGCTCTGAGACCTGGACCTTGTCGCCGGACACGCGGATCTCATCGCGGGTCGTATTGGCGACCATGCTGAACTTGTCGAGGCCGGCGAGGTAATCGCACGCACCCTTGAGGATCTCGAAAGGATTGGGGCCCTTGGCCGCGGCCGATTCTCCCGGTGGCGCCGGGGATTCGGCAACGACGTAGCCCTTTTTGCCGTCCTGCTCACCATCCTGGTAGTACACACCTTCCGACTCGTAGTAGGTTGTGTTGTTAATGACAACCGTCTCGTATTGTGGAGGGAGGGCGGGGTAGTAGTACCCGACCGGCGGATACGCCCAGCTGTAGCACACGGCTCCGGCGACCCATCCGGCGGTGAACCAGGCCCAGCCCGAGTGCCAGTAGTCGTTTCCGTGCCACGGGTAGTGAATGGCACCGGCAGGCAGGGTGGTGACATAGCGGCCGCCGTACGGGCCTCGCACGCCCGCGACGCCGTAGCCCGCGGGTCCCCACGCTGCGCCGGCGGCTGCTCCTCCGGGTCCTCTGACGCCGACCGCGCCGCCGCCATAGGGTCCGCGGACAGCACCCGCTGCCGCACCCCCCGGTCCTCGGATGCCAGCGGCCGCACCACCGTTGGGACCTCTAACGGCACCGGCCGCGCCGCCCTCAGGCCCTTTGACGCCCGCGGCTGCGCCACCGCCGGGGCCTTTGATGGCACCGGCACTCCCGCCGTCGGGTCCCTTAACGCTGACAGCACCGCCACCCCCGGGCCCCTTGATGCCGCTGATCGTGGTACCGCCCGGCGTCGTGATGGAGCCGTGGTGAACGAGCGATCCGGTGTTTGCCGGCAGTTGAGCGGGACTGACCGGCCGCGAGATCGAGGCTGCACCGGATGAACCCGGAGTCGGCCGCCGGATCGTGGTTGTAGCCCCCCTTGCGATCGCCGGTCCGGGCGCGACGCTGCCGCCGGCGGTGCTGGGCCTGGGGGCAACGCTTCCTCCAGCGGTACTGGGCCGAGGTGCGACGCTGCCGCTCGCGGTGCTGGGCCGCGGCGCCACGCTCCCGCCGGCGGTGCTGGGTCGATATGACGGGTTCGACGGCCGCGAGTACGAGGGCGTCGATGGTCGGGAATAGGATGGCGTGGAGGGCCGCGGTGATGAGTAGCGGATACTCCCGCTGCCGGAGTAGGATGGACGGCTGACTCCGCCTCCGCCCCCTCGGAATCCTCCTCCGCCGCGTCGCCCGCCGCCACCACCACCACGTCCGATCGCGTATGCGGTGTCACCCATGAGTGCGACAGCGAACATGCAGAACAACGCGAGCCACCGGTATTGACGACTGGTCATGGCTGTGCTCCTTCTTCATCGGTCACCAGCTCAGACATCGGAACGCTCTTTGCCCCCGCCGACGGGGCAAAGGTAAATGTCTGTTCCGAAACGGCCGGTGCGAGGTCCCAATCATCCATCGTGGCGATGTACTGTGGCTGGTCCGGCTCCTGGGTATACGTGATCAACAGCTTTCGCGGAACCGCCACTTTGCCCGCGTCGATCCAGATCTGCCAGTCGATATTCTCCTGGCGGAACAGGAGATGATGACACTCTGTCTCGCCGACCGCATGAAGACCCAGATAGGCGCCGGAGTCGACGTTGGCCAACAGCGAATCGTAGGTCTTGCCGGCCAGCAGGTCGGCCAGCGGTATCACCAGATCGTAATGGTCGACCATGTAGTCGAGCATCTCGCCGATGCGGCCCGGCACCTTCTCAGTCGCATAGGCGTTGGCGTCCTTGTCGAGTATCACCAGCGTGCGGCCGCGATACCAGACAGACCACTTGCCATCGTCGGATTCGGTTTCTGCCCTCAGCCGGTCGGGCCGGGCCACGGTGACCATGCTGGAGCGGTGGAACTGGGCGAGTTGCCCGGTGCCCACGGGTCTGTCGATCGTCGCCTGTACACGGACCCGAAACGTCTTCGCGGCGTCCATGGTCGCGCACATCCGCTTGAAGATCGGATCGGCCTGGGGATCGATCTCGCGTATTCGGGCTTCCTGAGATGCGCAGCCTACCGACATGGCTGCAGCGGCGATGCCAAGCATCGCTCCGTAGGAGAGGTATCTTCGTAACAGGGTCATTTGTCTGTCCTCCAAATACCGGGAATCGGTGATCATCGACCGGTTCCGCATGAAAGCCTGTGTTGCTCGCTGCCTCGCGTTGCGGATGCCCGCCACGCTGAAACCAGGTTCAGGACACCAACTGCTGCTTTTCGGCCGGCGCTCTTTCTGCTCAGGGTCTCATGGAACGCGATCGGCGTCAATCATCGCGCCCCAATTCGTGCGTTTGCGTATCTGGTCCTTGATCTCAGCCGGCACCGGGTCGTTTCCCTGTCGCAGTTCCCAGCCGCCGCCCAGCGCGCGACACAGCGTGATCATGCGGTGTGCGGCGGAGCCACGAGTTGAGATCAACCGAGACTGCTCGGTGATCAGGTTCTGTTGGGCCACCCGTACGCGGATGTAATCGGCGATGCCTCCTTTGTATTGCTGTGTCGCGACGTTGACGGCGCGTGACGCCGCTTCTGGCGTGGAACCGGATGGTCTGGCCCGATCGTCTAAGCAGCAGGACCAGATCGAGACAACTGAGATGGACCTTGCGTGTCATGTGGGCCTCCAAGTGTACGGCCCATCTTACTCGTTTTCGCTGGTCGAGTGAATTGCCGTTGCGTCCTCTAGTCGGGCTGGCACCGGCGACCCGCATTCTGGGCAAGTGCGACTCGTGTTCCCGGTCAAGTTATAGCCACACTGCGAGGAGTGACCGGATGGGAAGCGGCGGCGGTCACGCCACCACAGGAAGGCGGTCGGGACGGTGATGGGTAGGAACGGTATCCATAGCGGTAGAGACGTGGAGGAGGGGACGACGGCAAAGCAGATGGGCTCCCAGTCGGGGGGTGCATCCCGTCTGGTCATCTCCAATCTGGCGGGCGGTGCTCCTATGGATGATTGCCAGCCCTCGTAGGCCATCCGACCTCCACTCAGCCCGCAACTCCACGCTTGGGGAAGGACAGCTGCGTTCCGATCTTGGCAACCGAGAGCGCGGCGGCCGCATTCGCACGCAGGACGGCATCGCGCATCGGTACGCCTTCGCCGAGGGAGACCGCGAGGCTGCCGATGAACGTATCGCCCGCGCAGGTGCCCGGCCGCCGTGGAGCCATCAACGCCGATGTGGCGAGCAAACGGTTCAGCCGTTCAGGTGCAACCACGTGGGAACACAGGCGGAGACCTCAACTATGGTGCGCGACCCTTGTGGAAACGACGCGGCAGAGTATCTTCTGGTAAGCCTGGCACTGAAGATGTCACTTCGGTTGCAGGCAACGGCGGGCCGCGGGAGCAAGGGCGAGTGGCGCTTGTCCGCTTCTCCCCTCGTGTCGAGGCCGGACACGCCGTATAATACATAGACCTACCCGGCGACGTAGCCGGGCAAGGCCAAATCGGAAGCGTTCGCCAGCGAAGGCCCTCACATGCACCGTATCGAATGACGGCAGGCCACGATGCCGCCTCCGCTGCCATGCGAGGAGGGTATACGATGCCAGAGATGCGATCACGATGGGCAGCGATTATTGTCGCCTGCATGGGCACCACGACCGGACTGCTGCCGCGGGCGCAAGCCCAGATCCAATGGAACTTCACATCCGACTCGGACGGATGGGTGGTGGCCGACCTGCAATGTGGGGTGGCCTACCGGGATGCGCTGGCCGCCTATCCCGCCACGTGGCACGCCACCGGCGGCGACTCAGTCGGGTACATTAGTGGCACCGATCAAACCAGTAATTGCTTCTTTTTTCAGGCACCCGCGGAACAACTCGGTAACCTCAGCTCGTATGAGGGCGGGCGGATCCAGTTCAGCCTGAAATCCAGCCACAACACCTGGCTTCAGGATAACGTGGTGGTCCTGGTCGGCGCAAACTCGACGGTACTTGTCGCCGAGATCACACCGTTGCCGGCCACTTCCTGGACACGTTACGAGGTGCTACTCCTGGCCGATTCATTCCGGTACAACACGAAGGCCGGCGCGGTCTGCTCTGAAACGGGTTTTCAGGCCGTGCTGGCGAACGTAATTGCGATGCGCATCCCCGCCGAGTTCGGATCTTCGGTTCAGGAGACCACGTCGCTGGATCGGGTACGGTTGGTCACGCCCTGGGGTTGCACCGAGTGCCCCACGGATTACGACGAGGACTGCGATGTGGACGGCAACGACTTCGAGGTCTTCCTAGCCTGCGTGAGCGGTCCGGGCGTCCTCCAGGCCGATGCCTCGTGCCGTCAGAAGGCGGATCTCGACAATGACGGCGACGTGGACCAGAACGATTTCGGCGTCTTTCAGCGATGCTTCACGGGCCCGCAGCCCTAGCTCCAATTCGATGAGAAACGTGTCTCACGAAAGGAAGTCTCGCCAGTGCGGCATCTGCTGACCATCGCCACACTCACCATGACCTGCCTTTGCTCCTGTGCGACCGGACCGGCGAGCCAGCCAATCGAGCGGTATGTGCTCAACTACGACTCGCCGACGGATCCACCGCTACAGGCTCAGGTCGAGCACATCGATGCCAATCTGCGCCGGCGACATGGCATGACCACTGAGCAGACCGCCGTCGGCGTGCTCGACCTCAAGGCTCCTCGGCTGGCGATGATTCACCCGGATCGGATCGAATACGCCGCCAGCATACCGAAGATCGGGATCCTGCTCGCGTACTTCCAGTTGCACGCCGAGGCAGCGACCAGCCTCGACCCAGTGACACGGCATGAACTGGGCCTCATGGTCAAGGCCAGCAGCAACGAGATGGCCGCCAAGTACTCGCGGCAGCTCGGTCTCAAGGCGATCCAGGGCGTGCTTAACGACCAAGGGTTCTACGACAAGGCTCGCGGCGGCGGCATCTGGGTGGGCAAGCACTACGGCAAGGGTGAAGAGCGGTATCCCGACCTCGTCGGCGATCATTCCCACGCTGCCACCGTTCGCCAACTGCTCCGGTACTTTCTGCTCCTCGAAAAGGGGAAGCTTATCTCGCCCGAGGCATCACGAACCATGCGCGAGATATTCGCTTCCCCTGATATTCCGCACGATGATATCAAGTTCGTCAGGGGCCTCGCCGATCGCCACGTGCAGATCATCCGCAAATGGGGCTCGTGGGAGGACTGGAACCACGACGCCGCGGTGGTCACCGGCCCGGACCGCCACTACATCCTGGTCGCTCTCACTCGGCACCCTCGAGGCAACGATTACCTGGTCGAATTGGCGAAAGCCATCGACGACCTGATGCAACGGCGGTAATCGACTCTATCCAAGGAAGCATGCAATCTCTGGGTTTGATGTTGAACAACAGAACACGGCTCAGCGGCGCGGCTGGGCAAGATCATCAAGACAAGGTCACGCGGACCTTGTTTCTTGCGGGAATTCGCTTCCGCGGATCGCTGTGGGGCAACAACCTGCGTAGAATACTGCCGTTCGTCGTAACGATGATCGTGGCATCGGCAACCGCGGCCCAGACCCCTGCCACTCAGGCGGACGCCGCCGTGCCATTGAGCCAGTGGTCGGGCGAAGGAGTTTTCACCCGCCGATAGATCACCAGCGCAGAGCGCGACATCCTGCCGCCGATCCAGGCCGTGGTCCTTAAGGCAAGGCACCTGCGGCTTTGCCCTGACCGGCCAGGCCGCGAGCCGGGCTGTCCGGGGTCAGGTGGTAGTCACGTTTTGCCGCATCGACGAACTTCGGATCGGCCAGGACAGAGTGACCATCGAGGCCATGTGAGCGCATGAAAGCGGAGAAGCCTTCGGCACCCACATTCTGCTTGTCCCACAACACCCACGGGCCGCGAGCCTGAATCCAGCAGTTGAAGTCCATCGCGAGTTCGGCGGTCCAGTCCCGCCCGTGCAAGCGCATGAGGCTGTCGGTCGCGTTGCAGAAGATGTTGTGGCGGATCATCACCTTGGTCGTGGCTGCGGTGTTATCGTAGAACATGAGATGCCGCCCGTTGGGGTCCGGCCGCTGGCCGTGGCCCCAGCCGAATCCGGCATCCACACAGGTGTTGTGTTCGAACACGATGTTGTTCGTTCGGCTGGCGGCCTCGCGGTTCCAATACTCGAAGGAGTACTCGCTGTTCCAGATCACGTTGCGGCGATAGGTGATGTTCTCCTGCACGTTCTTGCCGCTGCCCTGGTTGGTCAACGCGGCATCGTAGATTTCCCAGATGCGGCAGTCCTCCACGAGGCAGCCGCGCGCGTCGGCCCAGAATTCGATGCCGTTGCCGAAGCGGACGGGCGAACCATCGGGTCGCGTGAGCTGATGGCCGCCGCCGATGTAGGAGATTTCGCAGCCGCGGATGGTGATGTGATGGACGCCTCCGCCGCCGAAGCCGTGGGCGGCGCCATAGCGCAGGTCGAGGTTCTCGTAGCTCACATGGCCTCGCCCGCTCTGATCGACGATGTGCCGTCGCAGAGCCAGTTCGATACTCCGGTAGCGTGTCGCTGGATTGGCATCGGAGCGGAGTTTCACTTGCCAGGAGCGGGCGTCGTACAGGTAGTCCCCGTCGCGGCGGAGATCGTCGAGCTTCCATTTCTTCACGCCGGTGGTCTTGCCGTGATCGAAGATGATGTTGCCCACGTCCACTGAAAGAGGCATCGACTGATTGCACCGTGCCTGCGTGAGTCGCCCCGGCTTCACCAGCAGCGTGGAATCCGCGGGCAGAGCGCCGCCGAGAAACACGGTGATTCGGGCATCGGCGGCCGTGGTTGTCACACGGAACCGGATTGTGTACTCGGCCCAGGTTGTGCCGATGGTCGGCGGGTCCGTCTCCGGCGAGGCGTAGGATGTCCACGGTGAGTCCTGTTTCATCAGGGCGACCGAAGCCGGCGTGAATGGCTTGGTGGCCTGGGCCTGGAAGGAGACGAGGTAGTACTCGCCTTCCTGCACGGCAAGCCCGGAGATGAACAGCTGCAGGTGATTGGATCGCGTCCCGGGCTTTCGGCAGGTCAGCCGGAGCGTTGTCTTACCATCCGCGTCCTGCTTGTCGCGGGCGAGATCACACGATGCGCCGCCCTCGTGATGCAGCGACCAGCGTTGCTGCGGTAAATCGGTTTGATTGCCGACCGGCTCGAATCGCAGAGGTTTCGTGTCCCAGAGATGCTCGCCGGCCGGCTGCCAGTCCTCAGGGTGATCGGCGGCCACGGAGCCCAGCAGAATGGGCTTGTCACCCGTCCGAAGGCGCCGTAGGTGACGTCTCCATTGGCATTGCCGTCATGCGGGATCAATTGTCCTCGCCACGTCTGGCCGCGACGGAACAGGACCCGGTCGCCAGGGGCCAGAGACGCGTGGTTAACCTTGGCCAGCGAGCGCCACGCCGTTTCCGCCTTCAGACCGTCGCTCGAATCGTCGCCGCTCGCCGCGTCCACATAGTAGGTATGAGCCGGAGCACCAACCGCGGCCGTGTCCAAGGCCTGCAGTAAACCCAGGATAGTGACGAGCATGATCTTCATCGCCGTCTCACCTGAAATAGACATTGGCTCGACAGCTCGGCATGAGCGCATGCACCGCGTTCGAGTCCAGCTCCAACCTACCGTGTGGACCTTGCAGGGGCAAATGTCGGCTGATCGTCCGGCGCTCAACCCGGCTCGGCGCAAACGCCGCCTTGACAAACATCGGTGCCGACATAGCATCGCAAGCGTCAACCATACGATATAGCGTCCGATGCCGGGGTTTCCGACTCGTGGTTGCTGGTAAGGCACATCCCTCTTTTGAAAGGACCGGAAAATGAAACGGTTGCTCGCAATCCCATCTTTGCTCCTGCTCCAGTTGACCGCGTGTTCCCAGCTCACCAACGTGAAAGACACCCTGCCGGCCGCCCCCGAAGGTAAGACCTGGAGGCTGGTCTGGCACGACGAGTTCGATGGGACGGAGCTCGATGCAACCAAGTGGGGCATTCCTGAATACAAGCGACGTGACGGCTACTGGTCGCGGAAAGCCATCTCCCTCGACGGCAAGGGGCACTTGGTCATGAGCGTCCTGAAGGAAGACGACAAGTACCTGGATGGCTGCGTGCGGACCAGAGACAAGTTCGAGCATTGTTTCGGTTATTACGTGGCTCGTATCCAGTTGCACAGGCAAGCGGGCCACTGGCCGGCGTTCTGGATCATGGGCGATGGCGTGGGCAAGGTCGGCGACGAGGGCCGTGACGGCACGGAAATCGACATCATGGAGAAGCCGCGGATGGACGAGAGAGTCAACTGCGCCCTTCATTGGGACGGATACGGCAAGGAACACAAGTCCGCAAGCACGGTGGTCAACATCCCCGCGGTGATGGACGGCTGGCATACCTTTGCCCTGTGGTGGAAGTCCGACGAATACGTGTTCTACGTCGACGGCAAGGAAACGTGGCGAACCAGCGCCGGTGGCGTATCCCAGGTGCCTGAGTTCATCAAACTCAGCGATGAAATCGGAAAGTGGGCCGGAGACATCAAGGAGGCCACGCTGCCCGATGCGTTCCTGGTTGACTACGTTCGCGTGTACGATCTGGCGGAGAAACCACACTAGGGCCGCCCCGCCGCGACCATCCCGCCCCGCCCGGCATACACGCCCGACGCGCGGGATGAACGCCGAACAGACGGATGCCTACAGCGAATACTGCGGGATCTTCAAGGTCTCGCCGTCCTTCGTGGCCGACAGATGGGCATAGTAGCCGGGGACGGTCATGTTCAATGCGTCGATCACATCGACCGCCGGTTTCCGGCCCCGGAGGATGGCGTCAATGAAGTCGTCACACAAATACCCGTGCGAACCGCCGTGCCCGCCCGGCTCGATACCGGGCGGCAAGGCGGGTTTCTTCGTCTGCACGCCTTGTTCGATCGCTTTCTTGAATCGCCGTTGGCCTTCGGCGTCACCCACGAAGCCGTCCGACCGCCCGTTGTGCCAGTCGTAGCCGCCATATTCCCCCCGAAGCCTTCCGGCTTCCAGATACTCGCCCTGGGAGCCGCAGACAATGATACGGCACAGTCCTCCCTCGCGCGTCCGGAACAGTCCGACTTCCGAATTGAAAATATTGCCGACGCCGTTGGGCGTGCGTTTGCTCTTATCGAACGGGGCTGTTCCCTGGCAACTCACTTCCAGCAAGCTGCCGTGAGTCACGCCGACATAGTAGGCGGTCGCGTGGGTCGGATACCACATCGGCGCGCCGTTCTTGCGCCAGTCCTTGTAGGATCCGATCGCGGGGGCTCCCAGGGAATGTGGATGGCAGTATTCCCCTTCCGAGTAAACGATATGCCCGAAGACGTCGGCCGCGTACAACTTCTGCATGGCGTACAAGTCGTTGTGGAAGACGGAGGTCTCGAACATGGCATAGACCAGGCCCCGGTTCTTGTTGACACATTCCAGCAATCGCTCGGCGTCGTCGATATCGCCCCGGAAGACGGGAACGGCCGTACAGACATGCTTGCCGTGGTTGAGAACCTCGATGCAATGCTTGGCGTGCGATGGGGCGTCCGTAGCCACGAAGACGGCCTCAATCGTGTCGTCCTTGACCAGTTCCTCGAGCGACGGGTAGGTCTTCTCGCACCGGCAGACCTTGGCCAAGTTGGCACAGCGGTCGGGGAAGAGGTCACTGACGGCCGTCACCTTGACGTTGGGGTGATCCTGGAAACTGAAGGCGGCCCCGAACTGGCACACGCCGTATCCTACGATGCCTACACGAATCTTGCGGTCGGAGAAGGGTTTCCAGCTTTTGGACGAGTCCGCGTCGGCAGGCGTTTTCTCAAAGCCCGGGATCGGCTCCTTCTCGGAGCGGGCCGATTGCTGAAGCCCCAGAGCGGCCGCGCCCGCACCCATCGCCTGCAGGAACGAACGTCGTGTCGAAAAGTCACGCATCGCAAGTCCTCCGTATGTGCTCGACGAACAATGATCACTATAAGGGCTTGCCCTGGTGATCAACAAGGGCGATTCGAAGCCCAGGCCATGTTCGGCCGCTGCCAATGTTTTCACCGCAAGCGGCCGTCCACATCCGCGATGCAGGGTAGCATCGTCTTCCCCCCATGCTTCGGTCCCAAGGTTATCTGCGGATCCCCGCCAATCCTCGGGCGCCTCCGTCGCAACGGCCGAGGTCTAATGAAGATAACAACAAGCAGCCACCAGGGTGCGGCCGCGAGGCCGATCCGGACGAGAGCGATCCTGATCGGCGCACAGTCCTTGCTTCGCCCTTTCTTCCTCGAACAAGGCGCTTGACACCGGCGTGTCCGGGAACGACACTCATGCTCATCCGGCTACCATCGTAGGGTCCCGGTGGCCGTGACGGAGCTTACGGACCCCCATCCCATGAATCGGAAACCGGCCATGAAGAAGATCAATTGCTCGATGTCGTCCCGTCGCGAGTTTCTGAGAAACACCGGTTGTCTGGCAACCGCCTCCGCCCTCTCCGGCGTCATCGTACCCTCGGTCTACGCCGCGGGCAGCGATGCGATCCAGGTCGCTCTCATCGGCTGCGGCGGCCGTGGCACCGGGGCCGTTGAACAAGCCCTGTCCACCAAAGGAGGCCCCATCAAACTCGTTGCCATGGCGGACGTCTTTCCCGACCGCCTCAAGGGCAGCTACAACCACCTCCACGGAAACGAGCGGTTCAAGGCGAGCGTGGACGTCCCGCCCGACCGCCAGTTCCTCGGTTTCGACGCCTACAAGAAGGCCATGGATTGCCTTAAGCCGGGCGACATCGCCGTCTTCGGAACGCCGCCGGCGTTCCGCTGGGTCCACTTCACCTACGCGATCGAGAAGGGCCTGCATGTCTTCATGGAAAAGCCGGTGACCGTCGACGGCCCGACCTCGAAGCGCATGTTCGCACTCGGCGAGGCCGCGTCGAAGAAGAACCTCAAGGTGGGCGTGGGTCTGATGTCCCGCCACAGTCGGGCACTGGCGGACCTGGCCAAGCGCGTCCAGGACGGCGAGATCGGCGACATCATCCTGCAGCGCGGTTACCGCATGCACGGGCCGATTGGCTACTTCGCCTCACCGCCCAAACCCGCCGGCGTCAGCGATCTGATGTACCAGGTCCAGCGTTTCCACAGCTTCCTCTGGGCTGGTGGCGGGAACTACAGCGACTTCTACATCCACATCATCGACCACCTCGGCTGGATGAAGGGCGCCTGGCCGGTCAAGGCTCAGGCTCTCGGCGGCCGCCACTACCGCGAGATCTCCAAAGGCGTCCTCTCCGTGGATCAGAACCTGGACACCTACGCGGTCGAATACACCTACGCCGACGGAACCAAGTTCAACTTCGACGGCCGGTGCATCAACGGGTGCGACGATACCTACGCGAGCTTCCTGCACGGCACCAAGGGCTCGGCGATCGCCTCTGCTGGAGGCGACTGCGGCGGACCTTCCAGGCTTTTCAAGGGCCAGGCCATGAAGGACTCGGACAAGTTCTGGGAGTCCAAGGTCAAGGACGGCGAGGGCGATCCCTATCAGAACGAGTGGGACGACCTGATGGACGCCATCCGCAATGACAAGCCGTACAACGAAACCAAGCGCGGCGTTGAAGCCAGCCTCGTGACCTCGATGGGCCGCATGGCTGCTCATACCGGCCAGGTGATCACGTTGGAGCAGATCCTGAACTCCGATCACGAGTTTGCCCCGGGGCTCGATAAGCTGACCGCGGATTCGCCCGCGCCACTCAAGGCCGGTCCCGACGGAAGGTATCCCGTCCCCCAGCCGGGTATCACCAAGACCCGCGAGTACTGAGAAGGACCGAGCGCGGACAAGACAACGCGGGCTCTCCGCACGAGGTGTGGAGAGCCCGCCTTCTTTGGAGGACTGACCGTGGCGCGAGCGGGGACATCACCCATGCCTTCAGAAGCCGCGACGCCGGGATAGACGCCGCCCATCGATGAAGGATCATCGCGATGAAAGACTCACCTCTATTCTGCCACCGCTGCGGCGTCGAGTTGTCGCCGGGGCGCGCGGACGATGGCTTCGTTACTCGGTGATCGTTTCTCCGCCACCTATTATGGATTCCTGGTCTTCTCGCCGTTCGCGGTCGTGCTGGCGCTTATCGTGTTGAGTCGTTGCGGCGTCGGGCCGAGGATGCCACTTACATTCCTGATCACGTTTCTCGCTTTGCCTCTTGCGGTGCGACTCATGCGCCGTGCCCTCGCCCGAAAGACGAGCACCGATCCCGCCCAGTTTCGCTCCCTGGACGGCGCAACCGGTCAGCTCAACCTCGCGTTCGGGCTTCTCTCCACCGCTGCACTCGGCCTCGCGGCCATTCCGCACTGACAGTACGGCCGAAGAAGGGGGGACCAGGGGCTGCGCTCCGTGCAGAGGAAGTCGCCAAGCCGAGAGGAAGTAGTCCCCCAAGGTTGCGGAGGGACGGGGATGAAGGATCAACGAACGTCGAAGCCAGGATTGCGAGGAGGATGAATAGAATGGACAGGATGACGTGGCGAATCCTGTCCATCCTGCTCGTCCTGTCCCGCTCGTCTCGCCGAGTCGCACTTGCGTCAATCCATGCTACCCTTGGTTTCATTCGTCACGCTCGCGGACTCCCGAAGCGCGGGCCCGGAACCGGTCCTTCAAAGCCGGACAAGAGAAGCGTATCGCCGGAATAGCATGAAGCTGTCGCTGCAGGAGTCAGGCGCGTGGATGCTGCAGCAAGCCAAAGCGGCCATGAAGGCCTCCCTGGCGGTGGCCGGCTGGTGTTCGGCTGCTCAGTACAGCCGCACGACCCTGCCTTGGGGATTGATGTTCGTCACCGTGTCGCCCAGCCACTCGACGGAAAACGGCTCGGGGTGCCCGGCGGCCTTTTCCGCAACTCGCTGCTGGGGCTGAGCGAAGGTCAGCTCGACCCGATCGCCCCCGGTGAGGTTCGCCACGAAGGTCTCGTGATGAAGGGGCCGGGCGGGCTGCTCCTGGTCATTGATCCTGAGTCTGAGGGACTCCCGTGATAACCAGTGGGGGGCCCTTATGAAGAGCGGGCCAGGCCGGTGCATCGTGGCCTCCACCCGACCCTCCACCGGGAGGTGGCTCCTGACCGTGACCGCTTCGCTCGGACGGCTTAGCAGCAGGTTGACGTGCAGCCCCGCCTGGTCCTGCGTGACGATCGAGTTCCAGGCGTCGCAGAGGCTCTGCACGGCCCCGCCGACCAGGTCCGTGGCGTACGAGTGGTAGTCGCTCGGCGTCGTGAACACAAACCCGCCCCGCGCACGCCGGCGCACATCGCTGTAGATCGTCTCCGGCGTATCCGGACGCCCGTCGGAATCGGCTATCCAGTCGGTGTTGACGACCTGGCTGGCCAGAAGACCATTGCGGATGAAGCGTTCGGCATCGGCGAAGTACGCACGGTGACCCCCTTGCCCGAGCAGCAGCGCCGTTTGAATCAGATCGCCCGTGTTGTTCGCCTCCCCGCGTCCGGGCCCGTTGATACGCTTCTCCGCCGCCCACCCGAAACTGGTACGCCACGGACGCAGCCCGACGTCGTAGATGCGCCTGCCGGCCTCGACGTACTCCGCGTCGCCGAGTACCCGGCCCAGATCGATCAGCCCGGTCACAGTACCTTCGATGGAATGCAGGTGCGTGCCGGCCATCTCCGTCAGGTCGCCGCTGGGTGTGAACGCGCGGGCCAGATTGTAGTCGGCGAGACGCACCGCGAGGTCGATCGCGATCGGGTCACGTATCGCACGGTAGTAACGTAACAGCGCCCCGATGAGCCGGCCGGAGTTCATCGGTGGGTAGCGATGCGAGCCGTCGAGCTCGTCCCAGCCGGCCTCCAGCCGAAAGCCGGCGGGAAAAGTGCCCGTCGCCCGCGTGGCCACCTCGATGTCCCGTACGAATCGCCTCGCCCGTCCCGCCGACTCGTCGCACTTCTGCCAGGTCGCAAGACCCGCCAGCGCCAGCAGCACCTCCCGGCAGTGATGCATGCACGCGCTGCGGCGGCCGTCGGGGTCGGGCCCGATATCGAACGCAAACCCTGTCGGGTTATCGAGCGATGCGAACAGGAGCCTCCGCAGCCCGCTCAGCACCTCCATGTCGGCCGGGACGCTGACTATCGGAGCGCTCACCGCAAGGGCGTCGATAAACCGCCCCACCATGTGCGGCGATCCCCAGGACGAGTGCTGCGCACACGGCGGGGACTCCGTCAGATCAAACCGCACCACCGGCAAATACCCGCGCCGTCGATCCACCGCACCGTGGTAGATGTGCTCGACGGCCATCCTGATCGCGTCACGCAGATCAATGGGCCGAAGGCGAAGTCCATTGAGCTGCGGGGGCGACGGCCGTGAGGCGGGCGACGGCCGTGAGGCGGGCGACGGCTCGGTCCCCGACGCGGTTCTCCTGAACCTGTTCAAAGCGCAGCCGATCGCGAGAGTCTGGCATCCGCCCAGGAATGTGCGCCGAGTTGAGCGACTCATGAGCATTGGCTCCCTGATGCAGTCAACTTGCCCTCAAGCTGAGACTACCTGCTGGGTCGGTCCAAGTCTCCAGGTCGGCGTCTCGGAGAGATTGACGCGAATGCCCGAAGCTCAAGAGCAATAGAGCAACGATGGCGACGACGACTCGGACCTCGATCAACGTGGAATCTGGCCTATGCAAAAGCCTGCTGGGAAAGAGCTTCCGCGCATTTGCCAAGAGCTGTTCCGACACGTGCGAGCTCCCAAGTGAGAGCCAATGCAGGCGAGGGATCGTTATTCCATAATAACACAAGTACTCCGCGGCCGGAGACTGTCAAGTCGGAAAGTCCGAAAAAAGCGTCGGCTCCGTTCGATAGCCGCTTGACAGGTCGGTCCCTTCGTAATATGCTGATAACACCTCGTACCCAGTCGCTGGTCTGTTGTCACCTCGGAGGCGGCCTGCGTGACCAGCAGAGGATTCAAGCCAACTCCCGGAGCGAGTCGCGTTCGGCGGGAACGGCGGCGCGACTTGCGATCTGGGCATTTCCCCTTGGGTACGCCGCTTTCCTTGGTGCGGAGGGTGGCCGCTGGCGCGAGCTTCTCTCCCTGTTCGGTACACCAGGCTTCCAGGCAGATCGAGGCCGCAGGACACAGGGGCAGGTCCCAGGTCTGGCCAAGAACTCAAGGAGGAAGAAGATGACGCGGACACAATGTGCAGTCGTGGCCCTGGTGGCCTGCGTGGCCATGATGGGGCTGGTTACGCCGGCGGAGGCGGTGACGATCACCGTCGACGGTACCGTGGTGTTCGACGCGGGCGGCTTTGAGGCGGATACGCCCGGGCAGTTGCCCGGCGCGGCCGCGGTGGGAACCTGGAACGTCGGCGACAACGGTGACACGCGCTGTCGCGTGGTGGATAACGCGCCGATCGCGGGCGCTTACGAAGGTGCCCATGCCCTGAACTTCTATCGCAACGAAGGGGATTCTGCTGGCGCGACTGCCGTCATGGCCTCCGCTTCCACCGTCGGGCAGACAGTGAAGGTGACCACGATGCTCTACCTTCAGGAATTCGCCCTCCCCGGCTGGGAAACCAAGGCTCTGTCCGCTCAGTTCGGTCTCCTGGGTGGAGGTTTATACCTCCAGAATGTGCAATTCGGGGGCGGTGGCGTACTCCAGTACTATGCAGGCGGTTGGCAGAGCACAAGCCTGACCGCCTCCTTCGGTGCATGGCACCTGCTGGAAGTCGAGTACCTGACCGGTGCGGATGCCCTGACGGTGACGTTGGATGGTGGTGCTTCGGTTTCGATTCCCGCAGCCAACGTGCTGGCGAGCGTGGATAGCGTCCTATTCCAGGTCAGCAACTGGTACAACGATTGGTATCTTGACGCCGTGCCGGCGGACGTGCTGCTGAACGACACCTGCGCGAGAGCGATGGCCATCGGCGACGGGACTTACGGTGGCTCCACGGCACTGGCGACCGCCGACGGAACCGCCTCCTGCGGGACTTCCGACGGCACCGCGGATGTCTGGTACAAGGTGACACCTTTCAACTCGGGCACTCTCGCTCTGGCAACGTGCGGCTCCGAGTTTGACACCGTCCTCAGTGTCTACAGCTCGTGCGGGGGGGGTGAGATCGGGTGCAGCGACAACTGTGCCGGCTCACCGTGTGGAGGTACGGATTCCTGTTTGAGCGTGTCGGTGACCGCCGGTTCAACGTACTTCGTGCGTGTGAGCGGCGTGAGCGGAGCCAAGGGGACCTACACGTTGAGCGTCACAACGCCGCCTCCCCCCCCGCCGCCACCCAACGATTCCTGCGAGAACGCCGCGGCCATCGGCGACGGGACCGTGACGGGCTCAACGACGTGGGCCACCGGTGATGGTGACGCTTCGTGCGGCAATTCGGGAACCGCGGTCGACGTCTGGTATGCGTACACCGCGACATGCGACGGCGTGCTGTCGGCGGATACCTGCGGATCGGCGTACAACACCGTCCTCTCGGTGCACGGGGAGTGTCCAGGTACGCTCGGCAACACGCTGGCCTGCAGCGACGATTGCGCGGGGACATCCGCCTCATGCCTCCAGACACCGGTTGTATCGGGCCAAGTATACCTCATCCGCGTGGCGGGCAACGGCACGGCCAGGGGCGACTTCACCCTGCATACGTCCTGCGGGCCGGCAACGACGACGCTGGCCCTGCCGTTGGTCCAGGCATTCGAGACCGATCCGGCCGGTTCGACAGGTGGATGGGAGGTGGCGCCCAGTCTGGTCATGTCTCCGCCGCCCATCTGCTCGAGCCCGCCGCTGATCGAGGTGATCACGACGGATCCGAGCCCGGCCGGTGGCGGGACGCACAGCCTCAAGTGGTTCGAACCCGCCGGTGGAACGCGCAGCGGCGTGGGGCTTCGCTGGATGCCGCCCGCCAGCAGCACGACAGGCATCATGAAGCTGAGTTACGACTTCAAGATCGTGCAGCACACGAACCGCGGCCTCTCGTTCTGCCTGTCCGGTTTTGCCGCCGACGGCACATTGAACCTGAACGTATACGGTACCCGGTTTGATTCCACCACCGATGACGGTCTGCCGATCGGCTGGAATTGGTACTACGGCGGAGAATGGCACAACATCATACCCGTAACGGACGTGAATCAAGTGATCGGACACTGGTTCCGCTGCAGTGCAACTGTCGATGTTGGAGCACGCACGGTGGATCTCACCATGACGCCGCTCGATGACGGTGGGGTGGGCGGCCATGTCCTCGGTGAGTTCGGTGGCGGCAACCCGCTGGACATGGACATGGCCAACTACACCGGCTTCTTCGTGTTCCAGGCTAACCCCGCGGCCACCAGCGAAGTCATCTTCGACAACCTGAGGGTCGAGATCGTCGGCCAGGAGGTCTGTCATCCTGTGTGGGCGGACCACGACGGCGACAACGACGTGGACCAGGTCGACTTCGGCGCGTTTCAGGCGTGTTTCACAGGCGCGACGACCGGGCTGCTACCGGGCTGCTATTGCTTCGATCGAGACAAGAACTCGACCGTCGATCGGAGTGACTTTGCGTCATTCGAGCTGTGTGTGAGCGGGCCCAGTGTCCCGGCGGACACGGTGCTGTGCGCACCGTGAATGACGAGACTCCGTCCCCTCGGCGTGTGCCGGAAGGCCATCGGTGGCGGGCGGACGGTTAGCGTGTCCGCCACGGGAGGAGGGACACTGGGTTCCTGAAGGCGGCCTCTGGCCGAACGACCTGGGCCGCCGCAGCGGCACTCACCCGAGGAGTGCCGCAGCAAAGGAGGTGGTCGCACCAAGACGATTGATCTGTTCTGCGTGATTTGCCCGCGACTGTTGTCAGCTTTTCTGGAGGGAGACCTAATGCGATATGTGGGTCTTACGGCACTGGCCGCCATGGTTACGGGAATCATCCTGTCGCCCGCCGTGGGCACGGAGATTCTGCGAAACGACGCGGTTCTGGTTTCGGACAACTACAACACCACGGCCAGCGGAGGAAACGACACCCTCGGGGCCCAGCCATTGGCCGACGTCGGCACATGGATTGTCGATGAGGGCACTTCCGGCAACATCGTGACCGACGCCGCCATACCGGGAGTGCAGGAGGGCGACGGTTACTTGAAGCTGCTCCACGATGGCGCCGGCGGGGCTCAGCTCAAAGCCAAGTTCGATCCCATCACGGTGGTGGGCGACAAGTTCACATGGCGGTCTCGCGCCTATTTCACAGGCGGTGGGCACGACGATGACTATCAATTTGCCCTTCGCACGACCGGGACGCCGACGTCGCCCTGGTATGATGATGTCATCTTCACGACGACAATCCGGGGCGGGGTGGTCAACGCCTACGATGGAAGCAACTACGTTCCCACCGGCACCACGATCCTGACCGACCAGTGGACGACATGGGAGGTCTCATACACCCGAGGGGCCAACACATTCTCTTGGTTGGTGAACGGTGTTGGCGACACGGCAATGCCAACCATACCAGGGGCGTCGAACAAGGACATCGGGTTCGCGATGTTCTTCGGCAACTACACCTCGAGCACCGACGGCGGCTTCCCGGTCTGCCTGGACATGGTTCCGGAACCGACTTCCGCACTGCTGCTGCTCGGAGGAGTTGCCGGTCTGGCCATCCGGCGGCGGAAGACCGCCTGAACACCACGGGGTTTCGCGATGTTCTTTTGGGAGCGGCGGCGGATGCGACTCCGCCACTGCTCCTATTGTTGCGTACGGGAAGTACGTGGTTCCCGTTGAGCGTGCGCGCCTACCTAGCTTCTCGGTCCCGGAAGGCCTTCAGGGGGTGCGCTCAGGCGAAGGAGGTCGGCAGAAGCGAACGAGGCCGCTTATGGCGGACGGTTGAAGATGAACAAGCAGGCGCGACTTCAATTGTGCAACGAGCGCAGACCTCCCCATCCTGGAAGACCGTGTGGTAGGCGCAGACGTTGCCCTCCCGGGGCTGATCGTGAACGATGGTCAGTTCACGGGGGCTCGGGGAGTGCAGCCTCAGCGAAGCCCCGTTCATGCTCTCGATCCGGGCATCGTCGACGAACAGTTCGAGTTGCGATCCGATGCGCACAGGTTCGCCCGCCTGACCGCACAGAGCGATCCCGCCCGTTAGCCAGATCGTGCAGAAGCTTGAAACTCTTATTAATTCTCATTACTGTTTATCAAAGTGACCGCATACACCGTCGCACGTTCCAGGTGTAGACGAAGCATGTGCTTGCCCGCGGCCAGGTCGCCGAGTCTCCGGTCCTTCCATGCCACGGGGTGCCGGAGAGAGTCGCCCTTGACCGGAAGACAGTCGTCGCGCGAGAAGCCGCGAACGCGTTTTCCACGTTTGTCGAGCACTTCGACTCGCACGGACCCCGCGGAGGCGTCCGCATTGACCAGGATGCCGGTGTACCCCGCAAGGTCGATCGGCTTCAGCGTGACCTGGCCGACGTGCTCGAGAGGCTTCAGAAGCGTTGGCTGGTCGCTACGTTCCACAGACCGAATCCCGGCAAACCGATCGCGAGGGATCGAGGCGAAGCCGATTCCGCTCCCCAGGTTGTAGTCGTCTCCGCCGGTAGCCCCCTGCGAGTACGCCCCGTAGTAGAAACGAATCTCATCCTCAAGGACAACCGGCGTCGAACTGGTAAAGACGGACCCGCTGTCGAAGGCGCTTCCAGGCGCGCGGGCCAGCACGAAGGCGTGGCGGAAGGGACGATCCCAGCGCAGGCCGTCGCGACTCGTCGCCATCTCAATGTCGATGACCCCACCACCCTTTGCGCGATCCAGAATCTGGATGAGCGAAAAATACACATCTCCATACAGGAACACAGGGGCAGTGTGAAACTCGACCCAGGGCGAGTCGAGATCATCGGGGGTAAGAACAAGTTGCGGCGTGGACCAGTGAATGAAGTCCTTGCTTTCGGTCCGGCCCATACCGTGTTTGAAGCCCATCCCTCCGTCCGGGCCGTCAAACCACATCTTTCCGTAGATGGCGAAGACGCCACGCTTCGTGTCTTGGAAGACATCCACTGCGTCCGACATCGACAGGGGGACATCCCAATCTCGCCCGGGCTCGTCGGAATATGGCAGGACCGTGCCGTAGTTTCCGTAGAACGAGTGCAGCAGCGGCATCTCGGGGTGCTTCGTCCAATGGATGCCGTCGGGCGAAAACGCCACGTGTAGGCCCGGGTACTCCTTCCCGCTGCTCTTGCCGAAGTCGAAGAACGTCATCTTGTAACGCCTGGTGGGATCAGGGTCCGCGGGGTCGACGATGACCGAGTTGGCGTACCGGACCGACGTGCCACCGGCACCGATCAGCACGATGTTGGTCTTCCTGATATCGTTGAACGGAAAAAGGTCCAGTTCCGGCTTGGCAAAGTGAATACCGTCTCTGGATTCGGCGTAGCACACCACGCAGGCGTGCGTGCGTTGGGTAGCGCGATTGCCCGAGAACGCCTGGTACCAGAGCTGGTACAGACCGGTTTCGGGGCTCCGGTAAACGCTCATCCACGCAATGGCGACCTCCCACGGTTTGTCGCACCTGATGAGCGGGTTTGCCGGGTGCCGGGTGAACGGCTGAACCTGTCGCTTGGTCCCGGAGCGGTAAAGGACGTCCTCATCGTCGATCAGCAGGATCGTGCGGGCCAACCCGTTCGTCGACTCCTCGGCGGCTTGGGCACACAGGGCCACCCCGCAGGTCACCGCCAGAACGAACACCCCTGCCGTGCGTACGCGCATCAGTGGACTCCTCATGGAGACGGGTTGCTGATCGTGCCGATCAGGTAGAGATCCGGATGATGCCCAAAGGCCTCACTGTCGATCACCGCGCCGCCCGTTTCGCCACCTGCAAGGTAGATGTGGTCGCCGCGGACGATGGTCATTGGGGTATTGTTGTTGAGCGGCAGTGGGTCGGCGCTGCCGAAGAGGCCTGTCTGAACATCGTAGACGAACACGTCACTGAAATAGGCTCTGTCGGGATAGTGGCGGGTCGGCTTGCCATACGGGGGGCGAACCGTGCCATCGGGGTTCTCGATCCTTGGGTATTGGCAGCCACCCACGAGGATAATCCACCGGTCGCGATAGGCGATCTCACCCACGGTGAAGAAGTTGCCACTGGCGATGGGCAGATCGCGCAAGCGCGTCCATCCGTCGACCGTCGGGTCGTACATCCAGTTGTCGACAACGGTAGAGTAGCCTCCGGGCGCCAGCGAATTATCGTCGCCGCCCGCGCCGCCAAAAACGTAGATTCTGCCACCGACGACGGCCATACCAGGCGTAAAGCGTGGCGTGCCCGGGCAGTCCGCCAGCCGTCGCCATCCGGCCTTCAGATCCCGCGTATCGAGCATGAGCAGCTTCGCCCCGAGGCGCGGCTGGTGACCCGCACGGTCGGTATGTGTGTAGAATCTCTCGGAATCGTAGTCGGCGCCGCCGAAAAGATAGATCTTGGATCCGATGGCACATGTCCCGGACCAGACGGCTGGGGCGGGCAGTCCCGGTACACTCGTTTCCCAAACCCACTCATCACGTTTCTTCGAGAGCCGATAGCCATCGCGATAGGTGAACGGAGCCGTATAGTTGATGCCGCCCCAGCAGTAGAGGGTCTCATCAACGACGATTCCGGCGAGCGCCTGCCGCTCGATCCCCGGCAGGTCAGGCAGCGACACCCAACTCGCCTGAGGGTCCTTCAGGCTCAGCGCCCACCCCTTCTTCAGGAACCCGCGCGGGTACTTGCCGGGCTTGCCGGGAACCGTCTCCTTGTCTCGACCGGCGCAGAATCCACCCACCAGGATCAACTGGTCATCGATGATCCCGATCGCGCTATCCTGCAACCCCTGCGGCAGGGAGGTTCCCTTTTTCCAGGTGATCCGCAGAATCGAACGCAGCTCCGACTGCGGTTGCGTGTCGGCAGGTTTGGTCTGGGCGATCGTGGTTTGTGCCATAAAGACGAGGGCCAGGCCGACGCGGAGTAAGCTCATTGAATCCTCCTGTCCAGGGAGCCGCGACCTTGAAACCACAGCGCATCTGCGTCTGCACACATATCGCCGACAGAACCCGCCTGCGGCTCATTTCGTCTCTTGAATCGTCCCGACCAAGTACAAGTCCGGATGGTGGCCAAAAACCTCGCCTTCGATTTCACAACCGCCGGTCTCGCCGCCAATCAGGTGAATCCGACGATCTTCGACCACCGTCATGGGGAGATTGTTGTTGAGTGGCAACGGGTCCGCCGTGCCGAACTCGCCTGTTCGCGTGTCGTAGACCAGCATGTCACTGTAGTAGCTCTTGTTCTTGTAGTACTTGAAGGGCTGTCCGTAGGGATCTCGCGCGCTCCCGTCCGGATTCATGACCTTGTCGTAGGGGTTGCCCCCGACGAGCAGGATGTACCGGTCGGCGAAGACAATACGTCCACTTGGGAAGTTCCCGCTGGCGATCGGGAGGTCGCGGATTCGGCTCCATTGGCGGGAGGGCGGATCATACACCCAGTTATCTACAACGGTGCAGTAGGACTTCGTCCGATTGTCGTTCCCAGTTGCGCCGCCGATGACGTAGATCTTCCCTTTCACCGCCGTCATCGCTGCAATCCATCGGGGCGTCCCCGGACATGGGTCCAGTTCCCTCCACCCGGCCTTGAGGTCGGCGGTGTCAATGACCAGGAGCCGAGTCCCCTGACGTTTCACCGAGCCTGTTCGATCGGTGGACGTGAAGAAGGTGCCGTCATTGACGTCGGCGTCGTAGTCGCAGCCTCCACAAACGTAGATTCTCGTGCCGACGGCGCAGACCCCGCTCGAGGCAGCCGGCGAAGGAAGGTCGGGCAGGGAATCCCATACCCATTTGCCAGCACGCAGGGAAAGACGATACCCGTCCTTGTAGCAGTAAGGCTTCGTATAGCTGAAGCCGCCCCACCCATAGAGTGTCTCATCCACCACAATGGCGAACAACTCCTGCCTCGGCTCGCCCGGGAAATCCGGCAAGGGCTGCCAGCCTCGACTTGACTCTGCGAGGCTGAGCCCCCAGACCTTCTTCAGGAAACCGCGTGGGTACACGGTGTCCTTGCCGGGCACCCCCTTTTGTCCGCTACAAAACCCCCCGACCGTGACCAGCATGCGGCCAACGATCCCTCCATCGCTGTCCTGGAAACCCTGGGGCAGGTCGGGGCCTTTCTTCCAGGCGATCTTCAGCATCGGTCGCAGCGATTCCTGCGGCTGCGGCCCCGGGAAGGGCGGAATCGGGTCGGCGCACCATCCCTCCGTTGCCCCACATCCAATCAGGGCAACGCAAGCCAAGCCGTGCAGCAGTCTATGGGAGGCCATGCACATCTCCTTTGGTCCTGGGGCAACGCGTCTCCTCGTCGATGTACACATCAACTCCTTCCTAGGGGAAAGTCGAGATTGTCGTACCGGCCCAGAACGGACCCCAAGGCCGTAGTGGGCCGCTATCCAGTCAGCGATCGAGCACAGTCTCGGAACATGCTGCAGCCGCGATTACAGATCACGTCAGGGCCGGATCCATCTGACCTTGGGGGTGAGGGGCACCCCCGCTGCCGAGTTCCCGCCAACTCGCATCGCCGTGCCGCTCCAGTGTGTGTTCAGTACCCACTTGTTGCCAACCACTCGGCAATCAGCCGCTCGTATTCTCGGCGGCTGTCGGTCGAACCGTGCGGGCCAAGGTAAAAGTCCCTGCCGTTCAAGCGGACCACTGCCAGCCCGCTCGGTTTGTGCAGACGATACCCGGGGATTTTGGGGGGCTTCACGCTGGGCATCTTGCAGCTCCTGGAAGTCCAAATGTGGTCATTACCACACTCATCAGCTTCCCGAGCCGCACTGCCGCACGCCGGCAGGAACGCTAAATCAAGCGTTCGGCTGGACTTACAGTGAATGGAGGCGAAGGGATTCGAACCCTCGACCTTCGCATTGCGAACGCGACGCTCTCCCAGCTGAGCTACGCCCCCAAGCCGAGTGCATAATCTATCGGCCAATGGGCGGTCTGGCAAGAGCCCCGGAGTGTTCTGCAGGCACGATTTGACCCTTCCCCCCTTGCGTCGGTATGTTCCGAGGGCATGACCGTGCTTCGGATTCGACACCCTATTGGCCCGGCGGCCCTGATCCGGATGGCCGTGGTTGTCGGCGCATGGGGGATAGTCGCTCTGGGGGCTGCCTGCGGCCCGGGGTCGGGAGGGGCAGGCGGCCCGTACTCCCCGGCTTTTCCCCCAACGATCGACCGGATGATGAAAGCCTACCCGGACCTGGCCAGTCGGAAGTTTCAGATCCTGGCCGACTTTGAGGACCCTGCTCAGGCAAGTCTGTTCCGACGGGAAATGGATGGCCAATCGGAAGCCATGACCGTCTCCACCGAGCGGGCTCAGCAGAGCACGGGTGTCGGTTCGCTGAAGATGCCGCTGCTCGGCTCGACGCAGCGGGTATGCGCCGCCGACCTTCCTGACCGTCAGTGGTCTTTGTACCGCGATTGGTCGAAGTACCACCTGCTTCTGTTCAGCGTGTTCAGCCCGCGCGACTTGGGCGGCTTCACCTTCGGCGTCACCAGCGGCACTGACAAGCGTCTGACTTACCGCCACCCGCGCATCTTCCTGCACCCCGGATGGAACCTGATTCGGATTGACATGGCCGACCTTGGTGACCACATCAACCTGGCTGACGTTCGCGAGATGCAGTTCTGGTGCGACCCGCTGGATACACCGACCGATCTCTATCTGGATGATCTGCTGCTGGTGGACAACAGGCGGCAGATCTTCGGTCCGACCGACCCGGGGCCGGGGGATCTGTACGTCGGCACGAAGGGTCGCCGCCTGGTGGTCGGAGCGGGCGAGCGGTTCGAGCTGGTTCTTTCTCGCGGGCGGGTCGTTCAGTGGTTCGATCTCGGCAGAGATCCCACTCGACTTCACAACCTGATCGGACCGGGGGCGCTGGGACCCACGCCGGTGGTGGTTTTCGGTGACGCCGATGCTTCGGTGCGGATCGACGACCCGGGGCAATGGTCGGCATTAGGCCCGGCGATCGATTCGCATCAGACCCTTGTCGAGGTCTGCCCGCTTCGGGCGGTGCTCCAGGGCGAGTGGCGGTTCGGTCAACCGGACGCCCCGGCTACCGAGAACGGCCCGGTTCACCGCTGGACCTACTCGGTCTATCGTGACGGCCGCGTGTACATGGCCTGTTCAGGTACTGCGCGTACCCCGGGTTTTCAGCCGGCGGGGCTGGGCATCGTTTTCGGTTGCGATCGCGAGCAGGGGTTCACCCGGCGGGTGATCGAAGGCTGGAGCGGTGAAGAGTCTCCTCCGATCGGGCGTGAAACCTACGCTCTTTTCAGCCGAGCGGAGAGAGGGCAGGCGGACCTGCTGGTCGTTCCCGCGCGCCCGCTGGTTGTCCGGGCGCCCCAGGCACCGCGCGACCCTCGATTGTCGGTGCTGTGGCGGCTTCCGTCAAACGGCGACCAATTCACGTTCAGCTGCCTGATGAGGGTCTGGCCGCCCGATCTTGACTCTCCCGAACAAGCCGGACCGGTGGCCTCGGACTACTGCCACCCCCTGCCGATCACCCTCGACGCCGGCCAGTTGGTTCGCACCGACGAAGGTGACGACAACAAGGACGGTTTCAGCGAGGGCCATGGCTACTACGTCGTGCAGCTTGACGGGAACGTCGCCAAGGTCCGGCTCAAGGGCAAGGAGCACCTGCGCTTTTCGCC
Organism: Phycisphaerae bacterium; assembly: GCA_018003015.1. Taxonomy (NCBI): domain Bacteria; kingdom Pseudomonadati; phylum Planctomycetota; class Phycisphaerae; species Phycisphaerae bacterium. The sequence goes on from JAGNEZ010000027.1 coordinate 26,382, forward strand.
ACTGTTCAAGCTGGCTGACACCAGCAGCCGGGATGTGTGGGTCTACATCGACGGCCGGGAGCTGAAGGAGCTGCATCGCGACCAGAGCGGCGACGTCCTCTTCGCGATACCGGGTGTGGTTTCCGACGAGGTGCTCGTCGAGGTCACCTCGACTCTGCGTGAGGCGACGAGGACGAAGTCGTAGGGTGACTTCGGGGCCTTGAATGGGCACTTGGTCTTCTCGTCGATTGATGAGTTGCCCTTTCGATGCCGGCGGCGGCCGGATTCAGGAGGAGGCTTCGGTGTCCCTTCGCGGCAAGGTGTGTATTGTGACGGGCGCGGGTCGAGGGATCGGCCGTGCGATCACGTTGCGGCTGGCCCGCCAAGGCGCGAACATCCTGATGGTTGCCCGGACGCAGAGCGATTTGGCCGAGACCGCCAGACTGGCGACGGATCACCCTTGTCGCTGCATCGTACATGAAGCCGACGTCACCCAGTCCGGACAAGTGGATGCCCTTGTCGCCCACTGTGAGCGAGCGTTTGGCTCCATCGACGTCCTGGTGAACAACGCCGGTATCGCCCCGCTGGCGAGCATCGAGAACACGACCGACGACATGTTGGCCACCGCGCTCGCGGTGAATGTGAGCGCGGTGGTCTATGCTTGCCGGGCGGCCTGGACGGCTCTCTCGCGGTCGCAGGGCACGATTATCAACCTCTCGAGCATGGCGGCCACCGATCCGTTTCCCGGCTTTGCCGTCTACGGGGCGACGAAGGCGTGGGTCAACGTCTTCACCCAGGCCCTGGCCGGCGAGGGAAAGAAGGTCGGTATCAAGGTCTTTGCGGTGGGACCTGGAGCGGTCGAAACGGAGCTGTTGCGGAAGAACTTCCCAGGATTCCCTGCCGCGCAGACGCTGCAGCCCGACGACATTGCGGGAGCGGTGGAGTGGCTGCTGGATGATCGCTGCAGGCACATGACCGGACAGACTCTTTATGTCAAGAAGTGAGGAGCCGCGATCAGCGATCGGTTCTCTGTTGCTTCCCGTCGGTGTCATACGACTGGTCGCTGACCGCCCTCCTGCAACGGAGGCCTCAAGATGAAATCCTACCGCAAGGAACTCTGGCTCAAGACTGCGAACCGCCGGGACTACATCAACATCACCTCGGAGATCGAGGACGCGGTGCAGGAAAGCGGCGTCCGCGAGGGACTGGCGCTGGTCAACGCGATGCACATCACCGCCAGCGTCTACATCAACGATGCGGAGACCGGTCTGCTGGCCGACTATGACGATTGGCTCGAGAGGCTCGCTCCGCACGAGCCGACCTCCCAGTACCGGCACAACGCCACCGGTGAGGACAACGGAGACGCCCATCTCAAGCGGCAGGTCATGGGCCGCGAGGTTGTCGTCGCGATCACCGACGGCAAGTTGGACTTCGGGCCGTGGGAGCAGATCTACTATGCCGAGTTTGACGGCGGACGAAAGAAGCGCGTCCTGGTCAAGATCATCGGGGAGTAACGGCGGACTCAAGGCGTTCGCCGTGGTGCGGCCTGATGTCGTTGAACGGCTGAAGGATCCGGAATGCCCGGTGGAGACAGGAGAACGCACGACGAATCGCTGTTGCCGTGATCGGCACAGCCGGCAGACTGGTCGCTCAACACCGACTACCGACCGAGGCCTCGTCACTCCCACTCGATTGTGGCGGGCGGCTTGCTCGACACGTCGTAGACCACGCGGTTCACGCCAGGCACCTCGTTCATGATGCGGCTGGAGATGCGGGCCAGAACCTCATGGTCCATCCGCACCCAATCGGCGGTCATGAAGTCGGTCGTTTCGACGAAACGCAGGGCCACCAAGTGCTGTCCCTCGTAGCTCCGCCCGTCGCCCATGACGCCGACGGTGCTGACCGGCACGAGGGCGGCGAAGGCCTGCCCGATCTTGCGGTACCAATCGGCCGCCCGGATTTCTTCGATGACGATGTCGTCAACCTCCTGGAGGAGGGCGACGCGTTGGGCGGTGACTTCGCCCATGATCCGGACTGCCAGGCCGGGGCCCGGGAACGGATGCCGCCACACGATCTCGTCGGGCAGTCCGAGGTGCTCGCCTGCCCGCCTGACCTCATCCTTGAACAGTTCGCGAAGCGGCTCGATCAACTCGAAGCCGAGGTCTTTGGGCAGGCCGCCCACGTTGTGGTGCAGCTTGATGTTGGCCGCATGGCCGCTGTATCCCTGTCCGGACTCGATGACATCGGGATAGAGCGTCCCCTGGGCCAGGAACCGGGCATTGGGGATGGCCTTCGCCTGGGCGCTGAACACCCTGATGAACTCGTGTCCGATCCGTCGTCGCTTCTCCTGCGGCTCGATCACGCCGGCCAGCTGAGCCAGGAAGCTCTCCGCGGCGTTGACCACGCGCAGGTCGATCTTGAAATGGTCACGGAAAGTCGATTCAACCAGTGCAACCTCGTTCTTGCGCAGCACGCCGTTGTCGACGAAGATGCAGACCAACCGGTCTCCGATCGCCTCATTCAACATGGCGGCGGTGACACTGCTATCCACGCCGCCGGACAGGCCGCAGATTACCCGGTCGCTGGGAGTGACCCGCTGGCGAATGGCCGATATCGTTTCGGTCAGGAAATTGCCGACCTCCCATAGCCCCTTGCATCCGCAGATCTCATACACGAAGTTGCGGAGAATCTGGCCCCCGCAGGGCGTGTGAGTGACCTCGGGGTGGAATTGCACGCCGAAGATCGGGCGGGTTCTGTGCCGAACGGCGGCGATCGGACAGCTGGGTGTTTTGGCGAGCGGGACGAAGTCCTTGGGGAGGATCTGGACCATGTCGCCGTGGCTCATCCAGACATTGGTGCGGGCGGGGATGTTCGCCATGAGGCTACTGGGATCGACGACATCGAGCCGAACGCGGCCGTACTCCCGGGCCGGGGCGGCATCGACCTTGGCGCCCAGGAGGCGGCAGCTCGCCTGCATCCCGTAGCAGATGCCCAGCACCGGCAGTCCCATTTCCAGAAGCGCGGCGTCACACTGCGGGGCACCCTCGTGATACACGCTGGCGGGACCGCCGGAGAAGATCAGCCCGACGGCGTTCATCGCTCGCAGCTCGGCGGGGGTGATGGCCGGTGACACCAAGGTGCTGAAGACGCGGTTCTCTCGCACTCGCCGGGCGATGAGTTGCGCGTACTGGCCACCGAAGTCGAGAATGGCGACGGTCTCTTTCATGGGGGAATTATAAACATGGCCCGGCGAACTCCGCCAGCCAGGACGACAGCCGGTGCCGCGGCGCCGAGCTTGGTCTCGTCACGGTCCTTGGTTGACCCTGAGGGGGGTTCGGAGATAATAGCCGGCGTCTCGTGGCCGGGTGCCGGCGTGCCCGAGGGTCGCCGTGCATGCAGAGGGCGGTCGCTCCCTGGAACGAGGCAGGTGGAGACCCGAACGTTGGCAGGCGAGCAACCGACCACGACTCCGAGCAGCAGCTCCTCGACCGGGCCGCAGGACCGGGTGGACGTTCCGAAGGGGATGTGGAGCCAGTGTCCTTCCTGCCAGGCGACGGTGTACCAGAAGGCTTTGGAGGAATCGCTGCACGTTTGTCCGGAGTGCGGCTACCACCATCGCATTTCCGCCCGCACCCGGATTCAGCAGCTGGTCGATCCTGACACGTTCGAGGAATTCCTGAGGGACCTGGTCTCGACCAACCCGCTCAACTTCAAGGATCGCATCGGGTACAGGGACCGGCTTCGTGAGGTTCAGGCCAAGACCGGCGAGCCGGAGGCGGTCATTGTCGGTCGGGCCTTCATTCGCGGCCGGCCGGTCGTTCTGGCGGCCATGGACCCCTTCTTCATCATGGCCTCGATGGGAGCCGTGGTTGGCGAGAAGATCACCTCGGCCATCGAGCGAGCGGCCGACGAGAACATCCCGTTTGTGATCGTGACCGCCTCGGGCGGGGCTCGGATGCAGGAAGGCATGGTATCCCTGGTTCAGATGGCCAAGACTTCGGCGGCCGTCGCCCGACTGGACGATGCCGGTGGCCTTTACATCGTGGTCATGTCGGACCCCACCACGGCGGGGGTAGCCGCCAGCTTTGCCTCGCTGGGCGACATTCACATCGCGGAACCGGGGGCGATGATCGGCTTTGCCGGGCCGCGTGTGATCGAGAACACGATCAAAGCCCTGCTGCCCGAAGGCTTCCAGTCCGCGGAGTTCATGCTCGAGCACGGCTTCATTGATCTCATCGTCGAGCGACGGAACCTGCGCACGGAGATTGCGCGTATCATTGACTACTCCGGAAAGTAGCGTCCGATAAGCCGGCCCCCCCAGCGGTCGAATCTGAGACCTTGCCGCGCATAGCTCAGCAGGGATCCGTTCTGATCCGATATCACCAGAGAGACGCGGTACGGAACGAGGTGCGAGCGAACTCGCCACCGGTCGACCCGCGAGAAGGGAGCGACTATGTCCTCGTCAGATCAGCCTGAGATTTTCAGCACGCTGGGCAACGATCCCGACATGGTGGAGCTGATCCAGGAGTTCGTCAACGCCCTGCCTGAGCGGGTCAAGTCGATCGAGGCGGCGATGAACGCGAACGATCTTGAGACTCTCCGGCGTCTCGCCCACCAACTCAAAGGCGCCAGCGGCGGCTACGGATTCGAGCTACTCGGCCAAGCCGCAGCGTCGCTGGAACAGTCCGCCAAAGCGGCCAGTTCGGTGAACCAGGTCACCGGGCAGGTTCAGGAATTCGTCTCACTCTGCCAGCGAGCCAAAGTCGCTCCAGCCTGAGCCAAGACCGCCTTTTTGCCTACGAGCCTGCGACGAGTCCGGGCAGCGATCATGCGGGTATCGGCAAACCCAGGAGGGCCATGACCTGCTTCAGGTCGCTCCACGCCTTGCCCTTCTCCGATGGATCCCTCAGGAGATAGGCAGGGTGAAAGGTAGGCATGAGCGGCGTAGGCTTGCCAGCCATGGGCATTCCCGAGATGTGGTAGTCGTGGAACTGGCCGCGTAGCCGCCCGATGCTTTCCGTGGTTCGGAGGAGGGTCTGGCTGGCGGGTTTGCCGAGGGCCACGATCACCTCCGGTTGGATGATCTGGAGTTGTCGGTCCAGGAAAGGCCAGCAGGCGGCTATTTCGTCGAGCGCCGGTGTTCGGTTCTCGGGCGGCCGGCACTTCAGCGTATTGCAGATGAAAACGTCGTCGCGGCTCAGTCCCATCGCTTCGATCATCCTGCTGAGCAGCTGGCCGGCCTTGCCCACGAAGGCCAGACCCTGGAGGTCCTCGTCACGTCCCGGAGCCTCGCCGACGAACACCAGCCGGGCGGCTGGATGACCCTGGCCGAAGACGGTCTTGGTCCGGGTGCGGCACAGATGGCATTTGGTGCAGGGCTTCACTTCCTGCTCATCCAGTTGGCGAAGGGCCTCCCGCCGTTGGGCGATCTCATTCTCGGAGAGGGCAGCCTGCCGTCGGAGTTCCGGAGGTACGCCCTGGGGGCAGGCCGCCGAGGGGCGCTGAACCGCTCCATGGGTGGTTAATGACGATATGCCGTCGGCGGGGTGTTGCGGTTGAGGCGGAGTCGCTGGCGGGCTTCTCCGAGATGGCGCCGGCACCGACAACGGCACGGCGCGGACGCCGAGGAGGAGGTCGGTTTCCAGGTGGCGGACCAGCGAGCCGCGGAGCATGTCATCGGAAACGTCCTTCACGCCGTGGGTTTAACCGACCGGGGGTGGGACGTCAACCTGTTGCCGGCGCTGCCATTGAAGAGGACGATTGGTATAATACAGGGCTTGTCCGTTGGTTGGCCCGGAGATCGGGGAGCATGTGTGCCGAGGAGGTTGTGATTCGCGATGGCGATTGACCCAAGCAAGAATCTAGCGGCAGGTACCAAGGTGCGGGTGGTTGCGCCGATGGAGGTACCCGAATGGTCGGAGTGGGATGACGACAAGGGACGTTGCTCCACGCCGGTAAAGAAACGGCTGCAGTCCATGTTCTTCAAAGGGGAACAGAAGGTTGCCGCGGAGATTGTCTACATCGCTCGTGAGACCGAACGCGACGAGCTTCGCCGCCTCGGGCGTGTCAAGGTCCGCCTTCGCGACCCCAGCGGTTCCACGGTGGTGGTGACGGCCGAGAGCGCCAAGCTCACCAAAGCGCGATAGCGGGCGTGAGCTGGGCCCAACGGCCAACACGTTGCCGCCCTACCTCGTGGTGTCCCGGGTGTATTCCTGATGTGGGTGACGCCCGGGCTGGCAGGCATTTCGAAGTTGTTCAGCGGCTGATCCGAGGCCGGGCACGGGGCGTGCTGGCCCAGTGGGACGGCCACCTCGCCGGGCAACAGACCGCGGTTCTGGTCTCGCCGGAAGCGGCCGTTGCCCAGGGCCTGCGTCATCTCCCTGAGAGGCGGTGAGGCGCGCCCCGCTGGTTTCAGACAATTCCCGAGCGACCGTCGAGCAAGCGTCGCAAATCCCGTTCAAGCCGCGCGCACCGCTGAGCCGATCTATTCTCAATGAACACCCTCACGGTCATCATGGCCAGGGCGGGGAGCAAGGGTTTGCCCGACAAGTGCTGCCTTCCGCTCTGCGGTCGCCCGGTGATCGCCTACACCATCGGTCATGCCCAGAGGAGCCGGCGGGGCGGAACCATTGTCCTGACCACCGACTCAGTGCGTGCCCAAGCGATCGGGCGCTCAATGGGGATCGAGCTGGTGAACCGGCCCCCAGAACTGGCCGTGGACACTGCCCGGGTCGACGATGTCGTCCGAGACGCGGTTGAGCAGTACGAGCGCCGGTCGGGCTGCAGGGTTGATGTCGTGGTCATCCTGTACGGCAATATTCCCATCCGCGCCGACGGCATCATCGACCGGTGTGTCGATCACCTGGTTCAGACCGGATGTGATTCGGTGCGAACCGTCGCCCCTGTATCCAAGCAGCATCCCGACTGGCTCCACCGCCTGAACGGGGATCGGATGGAGCAATTCAGAGTCAACAGCATCCACCGCCGCCAGGACCTTGAACCGGTCTACTATCACGACGGTGCGGTGATTGCAGTCACCCGGGCCTCGCTCTTCAATCCGCAGACGCGGAGTGACCCGCACGGCTTCTTCGGGCGCGACCGACGCGCCGTCGTGCAGCGGGCGGAAGATTCCGTAGACATCGATACAGCCATGGATTTCTATCAGGCCGAGGCGATGGTTCGTGTCCGGGGCGAGATCGGGCCCGAGCGGGCGATCGAAGCTGACATGATGACCACGAGTGCCCCGTGGTCTCCGATCTGTGAAGTGAGTGCTGGACACCTGGCCTGCCCGGCGTTCAGGATTGGCGGCACCCTGGTCGGGGCGCCCCGTTCCGCCTTCGTCATTGCAGAGGCTGGCGTCAACCACGATGGGGACATTCAAGCGGCCCGGGAGTTGGTCGCCGCGGCGGCCGAGGCCGGCGCCGACGCGGTCAAGTTCCAGGTGTTCGCCGCCCACCGCCTGGTTACGCGGACTTCGCCGGCGGCCGATTACCAGCAGCGGGCGGGTGGAGGCTGCGTCCAGTACGAGATGCTTGAACGTCTGGAGTTGCGGCATGACGAGTTCGAGGAATTGGCCGCGTTGGCCCGCAGGTCGGGCATTCAGTTTCTGGCCACGCCGTTTTCTGTTCCGGATCTGGATTTCCTCGTTTCCCTCGGCGTGCCGGCTCTGAAGTTGGCCTCCACCGACATTGTCAATGGCCCCCTATTGGACGCGGCGGCGGCCTCTGGACTACCGATTCTAGCCTCGACCGGAGCGGCGGACCTCCATGAGGTCTTGGCCGCGGTGGAGCGACTTCGCCGGGGTGAAGCCGGTCCACTCGCCCTGCTGCATTGTATCAGCAGCTACCCCGCCGATCCGGGCGAGGCCAATTTGGCAGCGATTGGCACACTGGCGAGAGAGTTCAACTGCATCAGCGGCTTCAGCGACCACACCGAGTCGCTGACCATTGGTGGACTGGCTGTGGCTGCCGGGGCCAAGGTCATCGAGAAGCACATGACTCTCGATCGCAGGCGGTCCGGACCGGATCACTCCTTCTCTCTCGAACCGAAGGCCATGGCCGAGTATACCCGGTCCGTTCGTGATGCCGCCCGCGTCCTTGGCGAAGGGCAGCTCGAGCCGACGGCGACCCAGCGAGAGGTGCGCCGGGTATCGCGAGCCAGCGTTGTGGCCGCCCGGGACATCGCCACGGGCGAGGTCCTCGCTCGGACGATGCTGACGACCAAGCGCCCGGGTGATGGGATATCTCCCATGAGTATTGACAGCCTGGTTGGGCGACGGGTGCTGCGACCGGTTCCTGCGGACCACCTCATCACCTGGGACATCCTCGAACGGTCCACTGTTGCCGTATGACTGCCATCGCCGCCAAAGGACCATCCCGAGCGCGTCACACCTCCTCGGCGAGACACGGCGGTGCCGCTCTCGATAGGAATGACTTGACTGAAGCCGCCGAGTTTCGGGGGTGCCGGGGCACTGCTGGAGCCCGCGGGCTTCGCCGCGTAGCGGTCATCACGGGTACGCGGGCCGAGTTCGGCCTGTTGGAGACGGTTCTGCGAGCGATAAAAGCCCGCAAGCGTCCTGAGGTCAGGCTGATCGTGACCGGGATGCACCTGCTGCCAAAATTCGGCCGAACCATCGATCACATCCGCCGTGCAGGCTGGCGTATAGACGCGACCGTGCCCATGCAGACTGGCCGCGACGATGCCGCGGGCGAGGCTCAGGCTGTGGGCCGCGGGGTGGGTGGCATTGCCCGAGCCCTCGATTGCCTGCGTTGTGATTCGGTCCTCGTTTTGGGTGACCGGATCGAGGCTTTCGCCGGGGCCTGTGCGGCGGCCTGCTCGAGACGAATCCTGGTCCACATTCACGGAGGGGATCGTGCAGCGGGGGATGTGGACGATGCCTTGCGCAACGCCATCAGTCGGATGGCCCACGTCCACCTGGTCGCATCGCAGCAGGCCGCCGACCGCCTCTGCCGGATGGGCGAACAGCCCTTCCGCATCTACCGTGTCGGGGCGCCGGGGCTAGACGACATCCGCCTGTTTCGCCAGACGGATCGACGTGACCGCCGGCCGGCCGACAGGCGTGTCGCCGCCCTACTGGGCCCGATCGCGGCCGACTCTTACGCCCTGGTTGCGTTGCACCCTCGTGGCCGACCAGCCCGAACCGAGGCGGTCACCGCCCAGCGTCTGGCTGCTGCCGTGGAGGCATACGGTCTTGCGGGCATTGCCGTTTACCCCAACAGTGACCCGGGCCACGAGGGGATTCTCGAGGTGCTGGCCGCCGTCGCGGATCGCCCCTGGTGGCGTGTTTTCCCTTCGCTGACACGCGACGACTACATTCGGGTGGCGTCCCGAGCGACCGTTTTGGTCGGCAACTCGTCGAGCGGCATCATCGAATCGGCGAGCCTGGGACTGACGGCCGTCGATATCGGACCTCGCCAGAACGGTCGCCTGGCCTGCGGCCCCGGCGTGATCCACTGTGGTGAATCGCTGGCGGACATAAGCCGCGGCATCCGCCTCGCGGTGAGCCGCCGAAAGCCTGCGGCTGGATGCTCTGTCTACGGCGACGGGCGTGCGGGGCTACGCATTGCCCGAATCCTCTCGCGTCTGATAATCTCGCCTGTGCTGGCCCGCAAGGAACTGGTGTACTAGTCGACGGCCGTGGGCGGACAGTGTTCGCACCCCCCCGCTGCTCGACCGCCTCGCCCGTACCGGGCAATTCGACGTGTGCTTTAGCTAAATATGGGGCATCGGAGGGTCGATCCATAGCACAGGCGACTGGCTGGGGTCCAGCCGATCGCAGGATCCTCGCAAGGATGAACAGTAATGCCTAGTACAACAGCAGTTCCTGACGCCGCACAGGTCATCAAGCTGGCCCTCGGGAGGATCGGCGAGGTTGCCACGCTGCCGGAGGTGACCGCCAAGATCATCTCGGTGGTGGATGACCCCAAGAGCACGGCCCGTGATCTGCATCACATCATCAAGAACGACCCGGCGCTGGCGACCAAGATCATGAAGGTCGTCAACTCCGCGTTCTATGGCCTGCCGGGACAGGTGTCGGATCTCGACCGGGCGATTGTCCTTCTGGGGCTGAGCGCGGTCAAGAACATCGCGATTTCGGCTTCCATCAGTCGTCTCTTCACCAGCGACAAGATGTCCGACAAGTTCAGTGCCCGCGACCTATGGAAGCACAGCGTGGCCGTCGGCGTGGCGACTCGACAGTTCTGCTGTCTGATCGGCAAGAAGGCATTTGCGGAGGAGGCGTTCCTAGGAGGTCTGATCCACGATCTTGGTCTGCTGGTTCAGCGTCAAGCTTTCACCGATCAGTTCGCGGAGGTGATCCAGGTGGCCTCCAAGGGCGAGACGCGATTCTGCCAAGCGGAGGCCGAGATCATCGGTGCTGACCATCAGGTCCTCGGGGCGGCCTTGGCAGCCAAGTGGAAGTTCCCGCGCGGCCTGCAGACCGTGCTGGGCTATCACCACCATATCACCAACCTCAGCGAGGACCATCGCATCCTGCCGTCCATCGTCTACGTGGGCGACGTCCTCTGCTGCCACGAACGAATCGGCTTCCACCTCACCGCGGAAGGTCAACCGCTCGACAGCGGTTTACTCGAATCGGTTGGCCTGACCGAGGCGGACCTCAACAAGGTGCGCGAGGAGTTGCCCGAACTGATTGTGGCGGTTGAGGATATCCTCATGGCCTGACGCATCTTACGCGTCGTCGAGCTTGATTACGCCATCGCAGTACGCATCCCGCGACGATCCTCCTCCAGGGCCAACCCTGGGACCGGGCACCGGAAGTCTGGCACACAGCCGAGCTGGCGACGCATCTGCAGGCGAGCTGCGAGCCGGTTGTTTTGACCCGCGATTGAACGAAGCTACCCTTCATGAGCAGGCTTCACCTTCCATTGACACTGGGCGAACACAACCCTAAAGTACCGCCTGAGCGAGGTTTGGCGGAAACCACGGGAACGGCGAGCGGGGCTTGGGGACGCCATGGCGTCGAGCGACTTTCTAAGGTCACTTCTCATCACCGTCTTCCTGGTCAGCACGAGCGCCCTCGCCCTGTACGGCCTGCACCTGTATGTGCTGGTGTTCTTCTTTCGCAGGCGACACGCAGCTGCAAGCAGTGAGCAGCAGGCGTTTCTCGCGCGTTATCGCGAGGAGACTCCGGAAAGCGACTGGCTCGGCGTCACCAGCCAGATCCCGATCTACAACGAAGCCGATGTGGCCATCAGGGTGATCACGGCCGTGGCGGGCATGGACTATCCTGGCGGCAAGCACACGATTCAGGTTCTGGACGACAGCACGGACGAGACCCGGCTGCTCGTCGATCGGGTGGTCAGGCCGCTCCGCGAACAGGGGGTGGACATCGAGGTCATCCGGCGTGAGAACCGCGAAGGATTCAAGGCTGGTGCACTCAAGATGGGACTGGCGCGAAGCCGGCACCCACTGGTTGCCATTTTCGACGCCGACTTCGTTCCTCCCCGTGATTTCCTTCGACGGGCGACCCCGTTCCTGGCTGGGAACGAGAAAGTGGCCTGTATTCAAGGGCGGTGGACCTACCTGAACCCCCACGAGTCCTGGCTAACGGAAGCCCAGTCGGTGGGTCTCGACGGCCATTTTGCGATTGAGCAGGGTGCTCGGGCGTGGAATCAGCTCTTCATGAACTTCAACGGAACGGCCGGCGTCTGGCGCAAGGCCGCCATCGACGACCCGGCGGTGGGCGGCTGGACGGCCGACACGCTCACCGAGGACCTGGATCTGTCGTACCGGGCTCAACTGGCGGGCTGGAAGATCGAATACTGCTTGTCGCTGGAATGCCCGTCTGAGCTGCCCAGCACGATTACTGCCCTCAAAGCCCAGCAGCGGCGCTGGACGACTGGGGCTACCCAGACGGCAGTGAAGTTGTTGCCTCGGATCTGGCGGTCAGACGCCCGGCTCTCCCAGAAGCTCGAGGCGACCTTCCATCTCACGCATCACACGGCGTCGCTCTGGATGGTCTTCGTAGCCCTGATGACTCGTCCGTTGATCCTGGGAGTCGATCCTTCCGCATTTCTGCCCGCCTTCTTGACTGGTTACACGATGATGATCATCACGTCTCTCGCCCCGCCGACGATGTATGGATACGCCCGTCGCGTTCTGGGCGGCGGATGGAGCGGCCTCAAAACCACCCCGGCGATGATGGTGATCGGAACGGGCATGTCCATCAACAACGCTCTGGCAGTGCTTCGGGGGCTTCTCACCCGCGGGGGGGAGTTCGTGCGAACACCCAAATCGGGCAGCACGCAGCGGCGCAAGCAGGCGAGCCGCTACAAGACCAAGAGCGCTCCGCGGCTGTGGATCGCCGAGATGCTGCTCGGAGCCTATTGTCTGGCCTACTGGGTAGTATGCCTTTCTCAGGGTCGGCTCGTGTTCAGCGTCTTCCTGATGGTCTACGCGGCCGGGTTCCTGATATCAGGGTGGATGTCACGCCCCAGCGCACCAACGATCGATCGCCGACGTTTCATAACCGTCTCCGACGGCGGGGAGACCGAAGTGAGCCCCACCCTCGCTCCGGCGAGCGCGCCGGTTCGCGCCCGCTAGCCCGGCAACTCCCAGCTGACCGACTCATGTTTGTGCAGTGAAAGGAGCTTACGCATGCCGCAATGGAGTCTTTGGTTTGTCTTCAGCGTCATCGCGACGACCGGGGTCGGGCGGCAGACGGCCCAGGCCAAGGTGGGCGAAGCGGTCAACCTGGCGGACTTCGCCCGAGTCGTCAAGTACGTCGGCGATTCGCCGGAGACTTTGCAGGTTCGGGAGCTCGAGCAAGGCAGCGAGGGATGGGAACCCTGGCGTGGCGACGACAACGAGTACATGATCGGTCTCGAGTGGGACGAGCCGAGAGACGTGTGCCTGGTCGAAATCGAGTTCCGGCACGCCATTTCCGATCGAGACAAGATTCGCGTGCAGTATTATCAGGACCATTGGCCGAGTGCCGAGACAGGCGGGTGGGCGGGAGTTGATGATCCTTTCCACGGCAAGTGGGTCACCGCCAAGGCGGACTGGTGGGCAGGCGATCGGGACGTCACCTTCGCGTTCCTGCCCTACGACCAGGAGCAGCCCGGCGCCGGGGCTCCGGACGTCATCTACCGTCGGACCTACCGTTTGCGGTTTCTCCTTGGGAGGCGGGACATCGAACTGCCTGCGGTTAGATACTTCCGGGTTTATGGTCCCCGGAAGACGCTCTCGGCGAAGTTCGACATCCGCTTCGAGCCCCGAGGCAAGCTGCGTCTTCCGCTGGACGTCTCGGTGGTTAACGGTGACATCATCGACCGACTGGTTGGCGACACGACGATCCAGAGCTGGGTGCTGAATCGCGAGCCCACCAGTCTCGAAGTCAACTACCTCGAGGACCTGGAGACCCCGAGCCGCACCGTGGTCACACTCCGCTCGCCGGAGAATCCGCTTGTGGGCATGTCGTTTCTTCCGGCTGAGGTCGTCAAGCACGGGATCATGCGCGTTCCCTCGATGGGCATCGTGATCGCTCACGTTGGCAGCAGGCAAGCTCTCCAGGCGGGATCAAGGACGGGAATCTCGGTTTTCGATCGGGTGGCAACGGAGCCGGAGCAGAGCTGGGAGCGGGCCCGGCGAGAGATTCCCGAGCTCAGGAAAAGCCGACAGGTCCACCTTCCGCTGCACCTGCCGCTCGGGCCGCCGGATGCCCGCCAGGAAATCGCGGTTAGTTACGATGGGAGCATCCTGCTGAGCAAGTCGGCACTCAAAGTGCCCGCGGCGGACAGCGACCGGATGCACTTCCCTGCGGACGAGTGGTACATCCGGGTGGATACCGGCACGCGGGCATTCGACCGAACAACGGAGGGAAACGTCAAGCAGCGACTGGTGGACGGCTATCTGCCCATCGTGGTCAACTCGTGGGAACACGAGGGTGTCAAGTATGAGGAGACCTCGGTCGCCACGTTCCTCGACGGCGAGCCGCGGGAGATCCGAGGTGACGAGACCGTTGTCCTGCTGACCCGGTTGACCATGACCAATCCCGGCAGCGGCCCGGTTACGGCGGCGGCCGCACTCAGCAGCGATCCCGGGGAGCAGCTGATCCTGGAGTCGGGGCACGTCTCGGCCCGAGCGGCGATTCGCGAGAAAAAAGCGAGTGTCTATCACCGTCCGCAGTATCGGTACCACGTCAGGAGCAGTGCCGAGGTCATCCGAATCGAATCCCACGGCAGCGACGGCGCGGAGGCCATTGTATGGCAAGGCCGACTGGCGGCCGGACAGTCCGTGGTTCTCGAGTGGTTTGTGCCCTTTGTCACCATCGATACTGACGTCGAGCGGCGTGCGATCGCCGGGCTCGATTTCGACAAGGTCCTCAAGAGCGAGAGCGAGCGGTGGCAGGCCATCATTGCCGGACAAGCCACCATCGAAGTTCCCGACCCGCTGCTCAACGATTTCTACAAGGCCCAGCTGGCTCACATTCTGATCACCGCCGATCGTGATCCGTACGGAGGCTTTCGCGTTCTGCCGGCGGCCACGCTCAGCTACAACGTGTGCATGAACGAGTCCTGCCATCAAATCCGGGCGCTGGAGGTGCGTGGTTTGCACGCGCACGCACAACAGTATCTGGATGCGTTTCTCACGGGTCAGTCCACGCGCGGTCTTCATGGCCGGTTCACCGACAAGCACGGTGTCATCCACGGCCTGCCGAGCATAAACGGCAACTACCAGACGTTCAACTACAACCTGGACCACGGTTTCGCCCTGTGGATGCTGAACGAGCACTACCGCTTCACTCGTGACAAGGGTTGGCTATCGGCCGTGACCGGTCAGCTGGTTGCGGCCTGCGATTTCGTGACCCGCCAGAGCAGGCTCCCGGCTGAATCCAACACCCTGGGCAAGGACGATGCTCGATGGGGCGAAGGGCTATTGCCTCCGGGTCACCTCGAGGACCCGCCCGAATGGTTGTGGTGGTTCGCGGTGAATGCCTACGCCGCTCGGGGGATGCGAATGACCGCTGAGTCGCTGGCCGAGATCCACGCTCCTGAAGCGGCCCGGATCGCCCGCGAGGCGACCGCGTTCAGCAAACACCTCGAAGACTCGTGCCGGGAGGCGATGGTGCAAGCGCCGGTTGTCCGCCTCCGAGATGGCACCTACGTGCCCTTTCAGCCGACGCGGAGCCGGCTGCGCGGACGTGATCTTGGCTGGATCCGTGACGCTCTCTATGGCCCCGTACATCTGATCGATTGCGGCGTGTTCACGCCGGATTCGCCCGAGGCCGAGTGGATCCTCCGCGATACGGAGGACAACGTATTCATCGGCGAGGAACGAGGACGAGGACTCGACGACTTCGAGAGACGGTGGTTCAGTTGGGGTGGGATCACGATTCAATCGAACCTGCTGCCCAATCCGCTGGTGTACCTGCAGCGCGGCCAGGGCAAGCATGCCGTCCGGGCGTTCTACAACAGCCTGGCCGCCAACGTGTACGCCGACGTTCGGGCCTTCACCGAACACCCGGTTGCGGCGTACGGGCTGGGCCAAGGACCAAACTACAAGACGCCCGACGAATCCGCCTTCGTCGTCTGGCTCCGCTCGCTGCTGGTGTTCGAGCGCGGCCAGGAACTCGACTTGCTGGCCGGAGTACCGCAGGAATGGCTAGGGCCGGGCAAGAAGATCACGATACGGGGCGCGGCGACCTGGTTCGGGCCCCTCGATCTGGCAGCTGAAGTGGCGGCAGATGGACGGCAGCTGTCGGTCAAGCTCAGTAGTCCCAGCCGCAATCCGCCCAAGGCCATCCGGCTGCACACCCGGTTACCTGGCAAGGTGGCGGCCGTGACCCTCAACGGCGCTGCCCTCTCGACCTTCGATGCCCAGGGAGGCATCGTCACACTGCCGGGCAACGTCGGCCGGGCGGAGATCATCATCGCGCATTGACGGAGAACTCGTGGCGAGATCCTGAGCACCTGCGGGATTCTTCGTGGCGGGACCCCTCTTCGGGCGGGTCCTGTTGGCCTCAACCCCGTCATTTACCGTCCAACAAGAACGGCCGGCACAGAAGCCGGCCGCAGCGGCAATCGTCGGGACAACTGACCAGCGACCACGCGCCGGCGCGGGCACCGAAGGTGAACAGTCAGTTATAGCGGTGCCTGACGCCGTAGTCCTCGGCTGACGGGCACTTCTCGATCTGGCGATACGCACCTTTGCCGCCGGTCTTGGAACTGCCGCGGTAGAACTCATCATACCATTCGCGACCGGACACCCACTTGCTTCTGTACTTGACGCACTGGTCCCTGGAGCCGAAGTACTTCCCTTCCGTATGGGGCCGGGGCGGAAGGGACAGAGCCTCGACGTGGCCATCCGCGCAGCCGACGTTGCCCCGCTTGCGCGAATGCCGGTCGGTCAATCCGTCGTCGTTGTCCCAAGCGCTGTTGTTGCACCCGCTCAGGTACCACTCGTAGTCTTCCTCGACCAGGATGAAGGTGGGGCTGACGCGCATGTTCGCGGTGTGATCCGTCTCGCTGTAGTTGCCGGAGGCGCCGGCTCCTCCGAAGCGGTAGTGGGATTGTCCCACGGAAGCGGTATTGGCTCCGCTCATCATGACGGGGGTGGTGTAACTGTAGGCATCATTGGTTCTGCTGGTATCCCGGTGGGGGTTGTCGTCGGGGCAGCGGTAGGCCGCCCTGTTGCTGCCCATGTGCTTGAAGACGGTGCCATCCTCGGGCTGGCGCCCGGGGTATCCGCCGGTCTTCCTGTTCCTGTTGCTGAGTCCCAGCCAGTCCGCGTTGTCATCCTCGCTGTTGCCGGGAAGGAAGCCCTTGGTCTCCGAGGAATACGCGAGGAAGGCGGTCGTGAGCGACTTGAGGTTGGCCTGGCAAACGACCATCCGAGCCTGCTTTCTGGCCGACTCCAGCGAAGGGAGCAGGACGGAGACGAGTAGGGCAATGATGGCTACGACGACCAAGACTTCGATCAGGGTGAAGCCCCGGCTACGTCTGAGGTGCGGCATGGCCAAGTCTCCTGTTCTGTACATTTGTGACTTCGCAGACCTGTACTAATACTTTAGCCATCCTTGTAGTGATCTGTCAAGGAGCGGGATTGCCGCTGCGGCGAAGACCGGCGATGTTGTTCTGAATTGCGCTGCGGACATCAGTGTTTTTTTCTTTTTGCAGCAGCCGTTCAAGTGCGGGTATAGCCTGGACGGGGGCGTTCGTGCGGTAGATGGCGGTCACCAGCTGGATGCGGAGATCGGGGTCGTTGGGAGCCTTTTCGTAAGCGGCTGTCACCTGGGGAATGACCTCCGGGCCGCGGCGGCCCAGTTCAATGATCATGTCATCGCGCTGGTCGGGCTTGGCCGCCATCAGCTTGTCGATCAACTCGTCGGAAGGTGCTTTGAGCTGAGCGGCGGGCCGGTTGAGCCAGAGGTAGCCGAGGACGACCACGATCACGGCCAGGACGATACCGCCACCGACGGCGACTCTGCGATTGGGGCTAGAAGATTGGCTCATATGCGTCTTCCTGTCTCTCTCTTGCCTGGTTCTGCCGAAGCCAAGAACCAGCCTTCCTGAGTTGCACCTTACCGGGAAACCACCTCCCGCAATCGGGTTTGTTTCCCGTTCCATGGCTCGCGCCCGTCGCTGCGAGGGCACTATCGCGTGGCGCCGACCCCGGGGGGCGGCGGAGAAATGGGCGCTACGCATATCCTGCTGGTTGCCCTTTGGCCCAGGCCTCTGGACCGGGACTCGGCTCGACGCCCGCCGGCGTCCTGTCCTCCGTCCAGGGCGCCTTCCATGATACCACCTTTCTTCTCCCCGAGTCCACCAGACCACCTGGGCTCGGGTGCTGTGGGGTCGTCTCGGGCCTGCCGGAGGTCAACTGGCCGCGCTCGGGCCTTCAAGGCCCATGGCGGCGTCCTGGGTTTGAACGGATGAGTCGCTCCACGATTCGGCTTGCCGTGCCCGCCCTTCCGGGTTACTGTCGCGGCCATGGTCGTGTCCTCCAACTCGAACCGACCGAGTTCCGGCCATACCCGTGGCCGAGAAGCTGACGAGCGAGCTGAGGAAATGGGACCGAAGGTGTCCGCAATAGACAGCGGCGTTCTCTGTTGTTTCGCAAGTAACGCATTTGGGCTACGTTACAAACGTAGGAGATTTGTCATATCATGAGCGTCTGCAGCCTAGCGGCGTGGGATATGGAGACCCGCCAGGAGCCGAGCATCCGCGTGGGCATCATCCTTCCCGAAGACGAAACGCATCAGGTTCGGTTGAGCACCCCCAAGGATGATGCTTATCGTGTCTGGCTGGACGACATGAGTGGTCCCATGCTCCAGGGGGCCAGCCTTGAGGTCCAGATCGATGATCGGCGACTGGTCTTGAAGGGCGGCGACAGCGCGATCGGGAAAGCGGGCATCATCCGGTTGATGCCTGAGGCGGAGCAGCGGCTCGCCCAAGGGGCGGGAGCATTGGTCCGAGGAGTGGTCACCGGGCGTGGCTTCCATTGGCAGAAGCGGATTCACACCAGCCTGAATGGCATGCTCGAGTTCCGGCTGCACGAGGACCATCTGCTGCTGGTCAATGAGGTCCCGCTCGAGCAGTACCTTGTCGGCGTGCTCACGGCAGAGATGAGCGGCAATTGCCCGGTGGAGTATCTGAAGACCCAGGTCATTGTCGCTCGATCGTGGGTCCTGGCTTATACGGAGAACAAGCACCCGGATCTGCCCTTCGACCGCTGCAACGACGACGATTGTCAGCGGTACCACGGCACGACGTCGCTGACGCCTACGGCGGTGGAGGCGGTGCGGGCCACGCGCGGCCAGGTGCTGGTGGATGCCAGCGGCGAGGTCATTGACGCCAATTACTCCAAGAGCTGCGGGGGCGTGAGCGAGACGCCGGAGAACACCTGGTCCGTTGCCAAGGCCGGCCTGGTGGCCATGGTCGACGCGCCAGCGGGCTCGCAGGCCCGAGGGTTCTTTCCCGTGACCGAGGACAATCTCGACGAGTACCTCACCGGCTCATGGCTGGCACACACTGACATCTTCTGCAGCCCAGCGGTTGTACCTGATGATGAGGTTGCCCGGTACATCGGGAAGGTGGACGAGCGCGGCAACTACTTCCGTTGGCAGATTCACTATGATCGCGAAGACCTCGAGCAGATCCTGCGCGACAAGTTCTTCGCCCGACAGGATCCGGGCAAGGTGGCCGCCCTTTCCACGCTGATGGACGTTCGGGTGACGCGACGAGGGCTCTCGGGCCGAGCGATCGCGATGGATCTCGAGTATCTGGACCCGATGCGCCAGCTCCATCTGGTGCAGCTGACCGACCAGCACAAGATCCGCGATGCCTTACACGAGAAGTTTCTCTACAGCAGTGCATTCAAGATCGACATAGAACGCGACCCGAACGGTGTTCCGAGGCGAATCACGCTGACCGGCGCCGGTTGGGGGCACGGCGTGGGCATGTGCCAGATTGGAGCGCTGGGCATGGCCCTCAGGGGTTACACGTGTGAACAGATCGTGCGGCACTACTTCGAGGGGATCGACATCCACGCGTGCTACTAGCGAGGCCCGACACGCCGAGATGGGGATGCGATCTGTCGCCTTTCAGCCGGGGCGGGATCCTGGGATCAAGGGTCGGGGACGATCTCGACCGACGACCGCTCGAGCCCATGAAACCCGATAGCTGCGTACTTGCGTGAACATATCGAGCACATTCCCGTCGACCAACCGCCTCCTCACGTGGGGTCTGGCCTTGTTTCTGCTTGCGGTGATAGCGCGTGTGGGGTGGGTGGTTGTGCGGTTTGGCTCGCCGGAGCGATCGGAGACGCTGACCTACCCGGATGAGGAAGCTTACTGGGAGGGAGCCCTGTCGCTGGCGGCGGAGCGGGGGCTGGTCGACGAGTTTGGGTTTCGGGCAACGTACATGCCCGCGTATCCGGCGTTTCTGTCGATCTACACAGGCTGTCAGCGGCCGCTCTTCTGGGCTCGTATTGGACAAGCGTTGTTTGGAGCGTTGGCGGCCCCGGCGGCCATGTTTCTCGCCTGGCGGTGGTGCATGGCCGTCTCGTTGTCGTCGGGGATTCGGATCATCGCCCCCCTGGCAGGCACGCTTGTGGCGCTCGATCCGTTCCTGGTGTTCTTTTCCGGTCTCCTGCTCACCGAAGCCTTGTTTGCAGTGGTCTTGGTCGGATGGATGGCATTCGCCATCTCCATGGCCGACCGGGCGCGACGGCTTTCGATCCGGGACGCGTTGCTCAGCGGGGTGATGGCTTGGGGCTGCATCATGCTCCGCCCCTCGGCCGTGTTCCTTGTCCTGCTGTTGCCTGTGGTGATAGTGCTGCGCAAGCGGTTCGACTGGCGGAGCTTTGCGGCCGGGGGTCTCCTTCTTGCCGTTCCGATGCTTGGACTCGTTCCTTGGGCCGTCCGCAACCACCAGACTGTCGGCCAGTGGCGGTGGCTGACGACTCGCGGCGGGATTTCGCTGTACGATGGAGTTCGGGGGGGTGCGACAGGAGACAGCGATCTGGCCCATACCAAGAGTATGACCGAGGTGCAGGGGCTCAGCGAAGTGGAGTGGGACGCCTATTTTCGAGCCCAAGCCTGGAAGGCTATCGCCGAGGATCCTGGCCGGATCGTGCGTTTGATGGGCGCCAAGTTCCTTCGAACCTGGAGTCTCACCCCGAACGTTGCGGCATATCGAGGTGGCATGGTGGCTTGGATCAGCGGGATCTGGATGCTGGCGGTTCTTGTTCTGGCGGTGGCGGGCTTCTGTGTTGTCGTGGGTCGCAAACCCGGTCGAGAGGGCGAGCCGCCTTCGCGCCGGGAGCGTGTGGCGACTACCTTCCTCTTGCTCTTACCGGTGATTGTGTTCACACTGCTGCACATGGTATTCGTTGGCAGTGTTCGGTATCGGGTGCCGATCATGCCGTTCCTATGCGTGCTGGCCGCGACCGGCCTGGTGGCCCGGGGGCCGCGCCGGCGAACCGGGAACCTGCCCAGGTGAACCGCTCTTGAGGAATCCCTTCACCAAGCCGTGGGGTGTGCTGCTGAAGCGCCGCCGGCCGCTGTCTCGGGGACGGCGGTGGGTTGGTCTGGCTCTACTGGTGGTGCTGGTTCTGATTCTGGGGGGGTACTGCCGACTGACCGACAAGACCCGGCTGCGGGCGATGGCCGAGGGGTGGCTGGAGGATTTCAGCGGCGGCGAGGTGCGGATCGAAGATGTCCGCCTGGACATGTTCGAGGGGCTGCATCTGGTCGGGGTGACCATTGCGACGCCAACCGCAGCGCGCTTTGACCCGAGTGACGATTCGCTGGCCAACCGTGTCATCCTGAGGGCCGCCACCGTCTTCCTGCAGCTCCGCCCGGTCAGCGTTCTGACTGGCCATCTTGTCGTGCCGCAGATCACAGCGATCAATCCCGAGATCGTTGTTGCCCGCCGCAGCTCGGATGGCAAGTGGAACTGGGAGATGATGGCTCCCCAGCATAGGAAGCGCTTGTCCAAGAAGGCCATGCAGCTTCCGGAGATCCGGCTGCGTGATGCTCGGGTCATCCAATGCCGGCTGGACGAGCGCGGCTGGTTTCGCGCACCGGCCCAGGGATTCTGGGTGGAGGCTCGGCCCAAGCCCGACCAGGCCGACACGTACACGATCGCTCTCACCCGGGTGTTCAACAGCTCAGCCGAGGCCGAGACGGAGCCGGAATCGGCCCAATTTGACTTCAATATGCGGACGCTCGCGCTGGAAGGCAGCTTACCGTTCCTGTCCGTGGACGAGATCAGGATGGCAGCGCCGGCGACGGTCTCGCGGTGGCTCGAGGTGTTCTCCACCAGCGGTTTCGTCCGCGCGAACAGCCTTCGGGTGAATGAGGGCGCGAGGCTTGCCGCATCGCTTGATCTGCGCGAGGCCACCGTGTCGGTTCCACTGAACGACGACGAAGCCGCTCGTCCACCCGAGCAACGTCACATCCGCCTTGATCAGATCGAAGGCACGATCACGATCTCCGGCCGCGATGCGACCGCCGACCTCCGGGGCCGATTTCACGGCCGGCCGGTCGCGATGAAAGGTCGGCTGGAGTTGCCGGCCGACGCCGTCCGGGGCATCGAGAGCCTGGGATTCGAACTGGAGATCAAGGCTGACACTGTCCAACTGCCGCGTGCCGACGGACAGGCGGACGAAGCCGAGCGACGGTTTGTACAGAGCTGGCCGTCGGTAAGCCGTTTCGTGCGTGATTTCGACGGGATGGGGGCGATGGACCTGACGGCTCGGATCCGGAAATCCGCCGGGCCGGGCAGCCACGTCGAGTTCATCGATGGCAAGCTGGTGTTTCGGAACTCGTCCGCTCAGTACATCTTCTTCCCGTACCGGCTCCACGAGCTGAACGGCGCGGTTCAGTTCCGACCGGACGGTCGGATCGCGCTCAAGGACATTGCGGGGGTTCACGACCGGGGCCGGGTGGTCATCAACGGCCTTCTGGGCGGGCGCTTGTCCCAGGAGGGACAGCTGAGCATCACCGGTGAGGGCATCAGCTTGACCGAAGACCTGCTGGTCTGCCTCGATCGGCGAGACCAGGAACTCATCCGCAGATTCCGAGCCACTGCGAAGGCTGATGTCCACGTTGAGATGAAGCGGCCAGCGAGACCTCTCGACGGTCCGCCGGCACCTTGGGAAACCGAAGTCGACCTGCGTTTCCTGGACGGCAGCGTGAACCTGGACAGCTTCCCTTACCCGCTGGACCATCTTGGCGGGCAGATGCGCATCGCCAAGCAGCGTATCGAGGTCAAGGATCTCTCCGGCCGGCGGAGGGATGGGCGGGTCAGCGTCAGCGGATGGGCCTCGGACGCGCCGGATAGGGGCGTGGCGTTCGATCTGACGCTGAGCGCCACCGGCATTGAGATCGACGAGATGCTCGGCCAAGCTCTTCCCAGCAGCGGCCGGCGGCTGTACGAACGATTCGAACCCACCGGCGTTGCGGACATCGACGGCACGCTGAGCACGACCGAGCCGGGTGGCGCGCTGACCTGCAATCTCGACGCGAACCTGAGCAGGACATCGGTTGTCATTCCCGAGGGCGCCTCCCGACTGGAAGACGCACGAGCCAGACTGAAGATCACGCCAGAGACCCTTGAGGTGACCTCTTTCGAAGGCCGACTCGGCCAAGCGGAGGTCCGGTGTTCGGCGAGGATTCCGCTCGCGGATGACGATCCGCACCTGTCGTTGCACCTGACCGCCGATCGCATGCCGCTCGACGATAGGCTTCGCCAGTCTCTCCCCGCGAGCTTGCGGGAGGTCTATGACTCGTTCCAGCCCAAGGGTACAGCGGCCGTGGATGCCCGGTACGAGCGTTCGTCCTTCTCGTCCCGGCCTGCGGGTACAACGCAGCCCACCAGTCTCCCGACGGACACATCCGACTACGTCGTGGCGATCGAGCCTCAGGGTTGCGAGGCAGTTTACGAGGGCTTCGCGCTACCGCTCCGGGAAATCAAGGGCCGGATTACGGTGACCCCCCGTGCGATTCGCATCGAATCGACGACGGCTCGCTACGAGAACAGCCCGGTACGCATCGATGGTACCGTTCGTCGGCAAGGGAACCAGACCTCGATCGAGTTGGCCATCGACGCCAAGGAGGTCGGCTTCGCTGAATCGCTTCGGCAGGTGCTGCCTTGGCGAATACGGCGACTCTGGAACGATGTGAAGCCCATTGGCAAAGCGGATTTGACCTTCGACCGCCTGGCCATGACGCTGAGTGCCGGTTCGCGGCCTGCCTGGGAGTTTTCCGGCAGGGCTGAGCTGAAGGGCCTGTCGCTCGCCCTGGGCTCGTCTCTCACGGACATTCACGGGGTGATAGGTGCGACGGGCAGGATGGGTGACGGATGGGAGATCAGCGGGGAACTGGACTGGCCATCGTTGCGGATCGACGGCCGTCCGCTGAGCAACGTCAAAGCCCAATTCGCTCGTCCCGCGAACGATCCTGTTTTTCGAATCCAGCAGATTCTCGGCAACTTTTGCGGTGGCAGCGTGATGGGGGAAGTGGACATCGACACCTCGCGTTCGGGCCCGGCCTTTGGCCTGTCGCTCGCGGCCAGGGAGGTGTCGATTGGGGACTTCTTGAATGCCGCCCTTAAGCCAGGCCAGACGCCGGTCGACCTGCAAGGCCAAGTTGAAGGCAACCTGGTTTTGGCGGGCCGGTTCGGCGATCCGTTCAGCCGGCACGGTAGCGGTTCGGTGACGATTCGAGAGGCCCAGATGCTGAAGCTGCCGTTCCTGCTGGCCATGCTGCAGGCGGCGAACAAGCCGGCCGAGGATCAGAGCGCGTTTCAGGATGCCCTGCTGACCTTCGCCGTGGATGGTGACCAGCTCTTGTTCGAGGAGATTGACCTGCGAGGCAAGACGCTGTCGATGGTCGGAGCCGGTCAGGTGAACACGCCCACGGAGGCGCTCGACCTCACGCTGTTGATCGGCAGCCCGCTGCGTTTGCCCAGGATCGAGGTGCTGAGCGAACTGCTGGAAGGCGTTGCCCGGGAGTTGGTCGAGGTCCGCGTGGAGGGCACGCTAGCGTCTCCGATCTACCGGGCGGAGCTCGTGCGCAGCATTCGCAAGACGCTGGATACGATTCTGAACGCCCGGCACCGGCAACCGAGAGTTCCCCGATCGCGATGACCTATCGGAGAACGGCCGGTCGCCGGAGGTCGGCCTGTGCATCGCGACGTTTGGGTCCTTTCTCCTGCAGGACCTTCATGGCCTTCTTGTTATCGGCGACCTTGAACACCCCGTTGGTCTTGCCCCCTTGTGCGCCGGTCGTGCAGTAGGCGTAACTGATGTTGATGTGTGCGTCAGCCAGTCTCTGACACAGATCTGCCAGCGCTCCGGAGCGGTTGGCCAGAGCGACAACCAGGACCTCGGTCTCCGTGGTAGGCAGGTTCAGCCTGGTGAGAGCCTCACGGAGACGACCAGGGGCATCCACGACCAGGCGGAGCACGCCGTGCTCGCTCGAATCGGCCAGGGTCATGGCCAGGACATTGATCCTGGCCATGGCGATCTGTCGAGTCACCTGGGCCAGAACACCGGGCTTGTTGACCAGGAAGACGGAGAATTGCGACGTTAGTTCCATGCTGCACCTCGACTCCTGTACCTACGAACGCCGAACGAATGACCTGGATCACTTGATGCCTGGGGCATCGGTCCATGAACCGGGTCCGGGACGGGCCCCCGTCGCCGGTTCCAGGCAATTATAGTACCGGCACTACCCACCGAGCCTGGCCTTGAGTTCGCGTTTGAGGATCTTGCCGGTGGGTCCGTGGGGCAGGCTTTCAAGGATGTAAAGCTCTCTGGGGGTCTTGTAGCCCGCCAGCCGCTGACGACTGAACTCGCGGAGTTCATCGGCCGTGGCCTGGGCCCCGTCCTTGAGAGCCACGAAGGCGACGACCACCTCGCCCCGGCTGTGGTCCAGGCGCCCGATCACGCCGACTTCGAAGACCGCCGGATGCTGCTCCAGAACGGACTCGACTTCTCGGGGGAACACGTTCTCGCCCCCGACGATCATCATCTCCTTGGCCCGGCCGGTGATCTTGATGAAGCTCTCTTCGTCCAGGCGAACAATATCGCCGGTCCGGAACCAGCCGTCCTTGTCGATCACGGCGGCCGTTTCCTCGGGACGGTTAAAGTACCCCTTCATAATCATTGGACCTCGAACCCAGAGTTCGCCTTCTTGTCCGATGGGCAGCGACCGGCCGGCCTCGTCGCGAACCAGCAGCTCGCAATCGCGGATTGGGCGTCCGACCGTCCCGATCTTATTCGCCCAGGGCTGGTTGGAGGAGACGACCGGTGAGGTCTCGGTCAAGCCATAGCCCTCAAGGAGGGAGACTCCTGTCTTTGCGAGGAAGTCGTCGTAGGTTCGTCGCGGGAGCGGTTCCCCGCCGCTGACCGTCAAGACAAGCCGCTTGAAGTCGGCCGGCTCGATCTGTTTGAGGCGAGCGATGGCCCCGTACATGCTTGCGACGGCCATGATGATGGATATGTCTGAATCGCGGATCGATTTGTGGATGGCCTGGGGTGAAAACCGGGGGAGGAAAGTGACGGTGGCGCGCAGGACGACCGGGAGCAGAGTCGTGCAGGTCAGGCCGAACACGTGGAACGGCGGGATGATCCCCAGGACGTGGTGCTCGGGTGTCATCTGGAAGTGCTCGATGGCCCCCTGACAGTTGGTGAGGAGGTTATTGTGGGTGAGACAGACGCCCTTGGGTTGCCCGGTCGATCCGGATGTGTAGATGATGGCCGCAGTGTCGTGTGGATCCACATGGGGTATTGGGGGGGCGGAGCGCAGTTTCTCGACCAAGTAGGCGCGCTTGAGGGGAAGGTCCTCGAGGTAGACGGCCTTGACGGGCAGTTGGGCCAACTGGTCTTTGAAGTGCCTCGTGGCAATGACCAAGTCGATGCCGGCATCGGCGAGGATGGCGGCCAGTTCTCGGGCGGGCAGAAGGAAATTGAGTGGTATCGCGATTCGTCCTGCCCAAAGGGTGCCCAGGATAGTGCCCAGCGCGGCCACGGAAGCGGGAAGCATGATGCCCACCCCTTCGCAGCGACTTTCTCGGATCACAAGGCGGGCCATGACGCGGGAGAGGGTGACCAGTTGGGCATAGGTTACCTCGCGCACGCCATCCCGGGCAGCCGCTTTCCCCGGGATCCGCTCGGCGGCGTCAAGCAGGCATCTGAGCAGCATGGGGGTCTCCGACTCGACAAAAGACGTAGTTGCGATCATGCTAGCAGGGGTCCGCGAGGCCGTCCACCTGGGTGAGAAAAAAGTCGCGGGCATCGCCGGATCGGCACTGGACCGGAAGGCGCCGGGCCGCGGCAAAACGAGAGGTTCCTGGATCCGAAGGAGCCATGCGGACCATGGTGAACGATGAGTACGGATGGAGCGACGGGCGGCCTACGGGAGCGGCAGTCGGCACGAGTTCCGCGACGGGGCGCGAGGGCATGGTTCTGGTTGCCTTGGCTGCCCTTTTCGGGGGCTGCACGCAGTTTGGTCCTGCGGAGAAGGAATTGCTGATCCAGGCCAACCAGCAGTATGCTCAAGGCGACGTGAGCGGGGCGACTGGGCGGCTGAACCGGCTGATCAAGGACTACGGACAGGCCAGCGAGATCGGGGAGGCGTACTATCTCCGAGGGCTGTGCCGGGTGCGGGCCGGGCAGGCGGAGGCGGCTCGCAGCGACTTTGAGGAGGCTCTGAGCAGGAGCCGCCGGGACGACCTCACGGCCCAAGCGCAGGCATCATTAGGGACGCTTGCCTACGAACGAGGCCAATGGACTGAGGCCGCGGATCGATTCGCCAAGGCGATTCCCGGATTGCCCAACCAGCCGCCCAAAGACGAAGTGCTCTTTTCAGCCGCCATGGCCAACCAGCGGGCCGGCAGCTGGAGACAGGCGAAGGCCTATCTGGCCGAGCTGTTGCGCAACTTCCACGACCGTCCGATCGCCGCAGAAGCCCGGCGGCTCGCTTCCTGGCGGCACGAGTGTTACGCCATTCAACTGGCGGCCTATCAGAGTTCCGACAACGCCCAGGAAGCCGTCAAGTCATGGCGGCGCAAGGGCCTTGATCCCGATCTGGAGAACGTTCCCCGAGGTGGTGCCGCCATCTGGATCATCAAGGTCGGCCGCTACCGCACCTACGCCGAGGCGTCCAATGCCCTGGCCGCCATGCGCAAGCTTGAACCCAAGGCGATCATCGTGCCCTAATCGGCGAGGCGCGACACGTGACGAGTGAACCGGGCCACAACACCGCTTCCCCTCAAGCCATCGTGGGGCGTCCGCTCGGCTGCCTGGGTCAGGTTTTCAGATCGGGCACGGTTACCGAGTCCCTGAGCTTCTACCTTCCGGCCGCGTTGCTCTACCGGGCGCTGGGCCTGGTCCGGGGCGTCCTCCTCGCCTGGCTGATCAGCAAGCGGGAGTTTGGGATCTTCCAGATCATCCTTCTTGCGATCAACATCCTGGTGCCGCTCTGTGCGGCCGGCCTGAACGAGGCGGTAGCGAGGTACACACCGCAGTATGAGACCCGACACAGCCTGCGCGCGTTCCTGGGCAGAGCGATTCCCTTTGCCTTGCTGCTCGGTACGATGTTGAGTGCGATCGTTTTCCTGCTCGCAGCCCCCCTTTCGCGTCTGCTGTTTGCCACGTTTGGCCAGGGGCAACCGGAGACGGGCCTCGCCGACAGCCGCATCCCCCTGGTGTATCTGGCCACAGTCACCACGCTAGTCCTCATCGTCTACATCCTCATCCTCGCCCTCGTCCGTGGGCTGCGGATGTTCCTGGCGGTGAGCTTGATGGAACTCATCAGCAACCTGCTTTTCACGCTCCTGGCGGTGCTGACAGCCCTGGCCGGTCAGGAATCTGCCGAAGCCATCATGGTCTGCTACGCGGCCAGCTACCTGGTCACACTGGCCGTCTTCGGGCTGCCCTTGTGGTTGCTCGTGCGCGCGATGTCCGACCAGGGCCGGCCGCTTGACTTGGAGGCAGGCCAGTCGGGGAGCGCCACGTTGCTGGGTCGCATGCTGAGTTACAGCCTGTGGTCCGCCGTGGCCGCGGTCGCCTGGCAACTGGTTCAGTACTACCCGATGTGGTTCCTGCAGAAAGTGCATGGGCCGGAGGTCGTGGCCGTCTGTGCCGGCATTCACCTGATCACCCAAGCTGTTCTGATTGCCGCGACCTCGGTGGTCATGGTCATCCAGCCGACGGTCACGAAGACCTGGGAAGCGCTTGGCCGCGACCTGGCCAATCGACAGCTTCTCTTGGCTCACAAGGTTACCTTGCTGGTGACTCTACTCATCTGCGCGCTGCTCGATCTGGGCGCACCGTGGCTCGTCCGGCTGTTTCCGGCGGGATATGCGGCCGGCAAGGGCATTATCCCATTGTCGCTGACATTCTTCATGGTCGCAGGCCAGGTTGTCTTTTTAGGAGTGCACTTCACCCTGATCGAGAAGACACGTTATCAGTTCGTGGTCTGGCTCGTAGCCGTGGTGTCCAACGCCTTCTTCGCTGCCCGGTTCATCCGGCCGGAGCTGTTACCCCACCAGGCCCTGTCGGCCACCGTCTGGTCCGAGTTGTTGGGCATCACTGCGGCTCTCGCGGCAACGCTCCTGATTCTCCGCATGGAGCGGCAGCCCTTTGATCGTGGCTTGACACTCCTGATCCTGGCCGGCTACGGCCTCATCTTGCCGGCATTGGCGTTGCTGGCCGTGATTCTCGGGGTTGTCCTACTCACCGGCGTGACGAACGTCGTGTTGGACCGGAGAGAGAAGGTGGAGGCCCGGAATCATCTGGCGGTTATCCGGGCGGGTATACTATCGAGGCTTGGCAGGCTGACCTCGGGCCCGCCGCCCCAGGAGTGAGCATTGTCCGTCCGCGAACCTGATCAGTTTTCGGGAATAGCTCGACGCCGGCTCGAGGTGCGTGGCCGGGTACAGGGCGTCGGGTTTCGCCCGTTCGTCTACCGGCTGGCGATGGAGTCACAGCTGGCCGGGCTGGTTGGCAACGATACCCATGGTGCGTTCATCGAGATTGAGGGACCGACGGAGCGTCTCGAGCAGTTCATCCATCGGCTGCAGGCTGAGCTACCCCCGCTGGCGAGAATCGTGGAATTGCGGGCGGAACCATTGAGGGCCGTGGGCGAGAGGGCCTTTCGCATCGAAGCCAGTGAGCGGACCGGCATCCAGGATGCGGAAATCACGCCTGACGTGGCCACCTGCGACGACTGCCTGTATGAGCTTCTTGACCCGCAGGACCGGCGATACCGCTACCCGTTCATCAACTGCACCAACTGCGGCCCTCGCTACTCGATCATCCGGGCGGTGCCTTACGACCGCCCCAACACGACAATGGCCCGGTTCACCATGTGTCCGTCGTGTCAGGCCGAGTATGATGACCCAGCCAATCGCCGGTTTCATGCTCAGCCGAACGCTTGCCCCGCGTGTGGTCCTCGGGTATGGCTGACGGATCGCGGGGGCCGAGAGCTGACGGGCGACGCGATCCGCGAGTGTGCGCGGTTGCTCGCCGATGGTGGAACTGTGGCTATCAAGGGCATCGGGGGATTCCACCTGGCGTGCCGGGCGGACGATGAAGGTGCCGTCTCACGGCTGAGGGAGCGTAAGGGCAGGGAAGCCAAGCCGCTGGCGATCATGACCGCGTCACTGGAGGCGGCCCGGCACTACGTGGAGATCGACGCCTGCGGAGCCGCTGAACTCGCCCGGCCGGAACGTCCTATCGTCCTGTTGCCCAAGCGTACCACCGCCCAGATCGCGCCGAGCGTCGCCCCTCGTGTGGACGCCTTCGGGCTCATGCTGCCCTACACACCTGTACACACATTGCTTTTCGCGGAAGGGCTGGGACCGCTGGTGATGACGTCGGGGAATCCGACCGAGGAGCCCTTGTGCTGCGACAACGAGGAGGCCCTGCGCAGGTTGCCAACCATCGCGGATGCCTTCCTGCTGCACGATCGAGACATTCAGCGGCGGGTCGACGACTCCGTCGTATTGGCTCCTGCTCCGGGCGCCGGAGCGACGGCGAGCGATTCCCCGCTGCCGATTCGCCGGGCTCGTGGGTTCGCTCCGGCCCCCATCGAAGTCGCGGCCCCGACGCCTCAGACTGTCCTGGCCGTTGGCGGGGAACTCAAGTCAACAATCTGCGTTCTGACCGGCAATCAGGCGATTCTCAGCGAGCATCTGGGC
This sequence comes from Phycisphaerae bacterium, assembly GCA_018003015.1. Lineage (NCBI taxonomy): Bacteria > Pseudomonadati > Planctomycetota > Phycisphaerae > Phycisphaerae bacterium. The sequence goes on from JAGNEZ010000027.1 coordinate 57,056, forward strand.
GAACTGGCCAACGCGGAGGCCTATCGACACTTCACCACCACGATCGAGCAGTTCAAGGCCCTGCTGCGAGCCGAACCGGCCGTCGTTGCCTGCGACTTGCATCCCGACTATGCCGCGACTCGGTGGGCGCGGAAGCTCCCCATACCGGTGGTCGGGGTCCAACATCATCACGCCCACGTGGTGAGTGCCATGGCCGACAACGGTATTACCGGCCTAGTCGTTGGTGTCTCGTGCGATGGCACGGGGTACGGGCCGGATGGTGCCATCTGGGGCTGTGAGGTCCTGGTCTGCGACGAGGCAGAGTATGAGCGAGTCGCTCATCTCGGCTACTACCCACTTCTCGGTGGGGACGCCGGGGCGCGGGAGACCTGGCGTCCGGCGGCCGGGCTCCTTTCCGAGCTGCATGACCAGGATTGGGGCGAGATGGCGGCCGCCGAGTTCGGGGCCATCTCCGAGGAGGCTCTCGATGTGGCCCGACGCCGTCTCCGGGAGCCGCACCGCCTGCCCCAGACGTCCAGCCTGGGGCGGCTGTTTGATGCCGCGGCTTTTCTGCTTGGCCTGAGCAGCGAGAACCGGTTCGAGGCGGATGCGGCCATGAATCTGGAGGCCGTGGCCCGGCAGTGCCGCGGTGCTCCCCCCCTGTTGCCGAGGCCGACCGATGTTTTTCAGGGTGAATGGCCGATAGTAATGGATGCGCGCCCTGTGATCGGGGCACTATTGGGCGAGAAGCGGCAAGGGCGATCGGTGCCGGAGTTGGCCCGAGCGTTCCATGAGACCGTGGCTACAATGCTGGCGGAGGCTGCGGCTCGGGCTGCGGGAGACCGAGGGCTGAACCGAGTGGTCTTGTCCGGCGGCTGTCTGGCCAACCGATTGCTGGCGGAGATTCTGAGGCGGCTGCTTCGGGGGAGGGGCTTGTCGGTGTTCGTTCATCAGCAGGTGCCCGCCGGCGATGGTGGCTTGGCGTTGGGTCAGGCCGTGGTTGCGGCCGAGCGAGTTCGCCGGCGCGGCGTGAGGAGGGCGTAGACCGTGTGTCTGGCAGTTCCGGGCAAGATCGTTGAAATACGCAGTGAAGGCGACGGGCCGGGAGGCAACGTCGGCATCGTCGATTTTCAGGGTACGCGTGTCGAAGTCGGCCTGGCGTTCACCCCGGACGCCAGCCCGGGCGATTGGGTGCTGGTTCACGCCGGTTATGCCCTGAACGTGCTGGATGAGCAGGAGGCTGCCGAGACCTGGCAGTATCTCAAGGAAGCGGAGGTCGTCGACGAAGTGCCAAGGGGATCGCCCTAGGCTGGCCTTTGCGGTGCGGAACAACACGTGAGCCGATCGCGAACAGAACAGCTGATCCAGCAGATCGAGACGCTGGCCCGTGCTACGGGACCGGTCCAGATCATGGAGGTGTGCGGCACGCACACGGTGTCGCTTTTTCGCAGCGGGGTGAAATCGCTGATGCCGGCCGAGGTGCGGTTGGTCAGCGGCCCGGGCTGCCCGGTGTGCGTGACGTCTCAAGGCTACATCGACGCGGCCTGCGATCTCGCCTCCCGAGAAGGGGTAACTGTCTGCACATACGGAGACATGGTTCGTGTGCCCGGACGGTCCGGCAGTCTGGAGAACCGCCGGGCGACCGGTGCGCACGTGGTAGTGGTCTACTCAGCCCGCGACGCGGTCAAGTTCGCCGAGCAGCACACCGACCGCAAGGTGGTGTTCCTGGCGGTCGGCTTTGAGACGACCGCTCCGGCCACGGCGGCTGCCGTCCTCGAGGCCAACCGGCGGCAACTGATGAACTTCTGGATCCTGCCCGGGCACAAGTTGGTGATACCGGCGATGGCCGCCCTGCTGGCCGGCGGTGACGTGCCGATTCAGGGTTTCCTGTTGCCCGGCCACGTCAGCGTGGTGATCGGGACCCAGGTCTACCGGCCCATTGCCGAGCGCTATCGGAAACCCTGTGTGGTCACCGGCTTTGAACCGGAGCAGATGCTCGCGGGAATAGCGAATGTCATGGAGCAGATCTCGGCGGGTGCGAGCCGGATCGACAATGTCTACGGCGTCGCCGTCCGGGATGGGGGCAATCCTCAAGCGCTCCGTTTCATCGACGAGGTATTCGAGCCCGAGGACACCATCTGGCGAGCGATGGGCACCATCCCGATGAGTGGCCTGGGGCTTCGCGAACGGTTTCTACGGTTCGACGCCTTGCGGGAGTTCGATCTGACCATCGGTCAGGATTATGACCCCCCGGGGTGCAAGTGCGGCCAGGTCATTCAGGGCAAACTTGACCCATCTTCCTGTGGTCTCTTTGGCGAGCACTGCACTCCTTCTCATCCCGTGGGCCCCTGCATGGTCAGCAGTGAAGGAACCTGCGCCGCGTGGTTCAAGTATGGTCGTCGCGAGCGGCGAGAGGGCAAGGCGTCCACTTCCGGAGTGCAAACCGCAACACGATGAGCATGCCTGGTTACCGAGAAGAACAGATTGTCATCGCCCATGGCGGTGGTGGTGAGAAGACCCGGCAGTTGATTGCCGAACGATTTCTCCCCAGGTTGAGCAACCCCCTGCTGGCTCCGCTCGGCGACAGTGCCGTGCTTGACATTCCTCGGGGGCGAATCGCCTTCACGACCGATGCGCACGTGGTTCAACCGCTGGAGTTTCCGGGGGGCGACATTGGCCGGCTGTCGGTATGCGGCACGGTGAACGATCTGGCCGTCACCGGAGCGGTGCCGGTGGCGCTCAGTCTGGCCATGGTCATGGAGGAGGGGCTGCCGCTGCCTCTCCTGGATCGGATCATCAGTTCCATTGCGGAGGCGGCTCGGGAGGCGGGTATCGTCATCGCCACGGGGGATACCAAGGTCGTCGAGCGTCAGCGCGGCGACGGCATGACGATCACGACCGCGGGTGTGGGCGCGGTGCGGGAAGGGCTGCGGCTGGACACGACGAGGATCTGTTCGGACGACGTGATCCTGGTGACCGGCCGAATCGCCGAGCATGGGCTGGCGGTCATGTCGGCTCGCGAAGGATTGGGGCTTCAAACGGATCTGCTCAGCGACGTCGCTCCCATGAACGGCCTGATCGCCGCGGTTTTGGACTGCGGGGTGGACGTCAAGTTCATGCGCGATCCGACGCGTGGCGGGCTGGCGTGCGTGCTGGCGGACCTGGTGGATGACACCGGCCTGACGATCGAGGTTCGAGAAGCGGCCATTCCTCTTTCCAGCGCAGCCCGACACGCGGCGGAATTGCTGGGTCTTGATCCTCTCTCCGTGGCCAATGAGGGGAAGGTCGTCATGGTGGCGAGCGAGGCCGATGCTGGCAAGGCCCTGGCAGTCTGTCATGGCCATCCGCTGGGGAAGCATGCCGCGATCATCGGCCGCATGGTATCTTCTCATCCAGCGTTGGTCGAGTTGGTGACGCGGAGCGGCGGTCGACGGTTGGTGCAGCGGCCATACGGCGAGGAACTCCCCCGGATCTGCTGACATGCACGAGGCAACCATAGCCATGGCGATCGTGGAGCAGGTAGTCGAGGCCGCGTCTCCGCACCAAGTTACCCGAATCAGCGAGATCGAGATCGACGTCGGGGTGCTCAAGCAGGTTGTCTGCGAATCGCTGCTCCTGGCCTTCGAGGCGTGTGCCGCGGGCACCCTCGCCGAGGGCGCCGTTCTCAAGATCAACGAGATTCCTCCTGCGGCCGTCTGTCAGGAGTGTGGGCAGGAGTTCACCCCGGACCTGGCGGAGTTCAGTTTTGTCTGTCCCGGCTGCGGCAAGGCGAGCGTGACCGTGGTCGGCGGTGACGAGATCCTGCTGAGGAGCATGACCTGCGAGCAGAACGACGCGCCGGTGACCGCGGTCGCACCACGCAAGGAGACGTGATCGCATGATGAAGGTTCAGCTTGTTCAGAACGTTCTCAAGGCGAATGATGCCGTGGCTGCGGCAAACCGCAGGATGCTCGGGGAGGCCAAGCTTCTGGCCCTCAACCTCATGAGCTCTCCTGGCAGCGGCAAGACCACCCTGCTGGAGAAGACCATTCCCATGCTAGGTGCTGCGTATCCATCGGCCGTACTGGTGGGCGATCTTCAGACGACCCGCGACGCCGAACGGCTGAGCAGCATTGCCACCGACGTCGTCCAGATCAATACCGGGACCGGCTGCCATCTGTCGGCCACCCAGGTCGCCGAGGCGTTGACGGGCCTGGATCTCGGGCGGCTCGGGTTTCTGTTCGTCGAGAACGTGGGCAACATGGTGTGCCCGGCGGACTTTGACCTGGGCGAACACCGCAAGGTTGTGCTGCTCAGCGTCCCGGAGGGCGACGACAAGGTCGCCAAGTACTACACGCTCTTCCAGCGGGCAGACATCATCCTGCTCACCAAGGTCGAGTTGCTCCGCGTGTTGGATTTCCGGATCGACCGGGTGCAGGATGATCTGGCCAAGCTGAATACCCGGGCGCCGTTCATTCAGCTGTCGGCGAAGACGGGCCAGGGCATGGACCAGTGGATCACCTGGCTTCACCAGCAGCGGGCTGCGGTGAGATAGCGGTCGAGATCTCCGGCCAGACAGTCTCGCCCCAACCGCCGCGTTGACGGCTCGCCGTCCGAGGACTTCGGCTGCAATATGGATGTCATTCGTTCCCGTCCGGTGCTCGTGATTCTGGCACTCGTCCTGAGTGGTACGCCTGCGTTTGCCGCGCGAACAAGATCTCAGCCTCGCCCCCAGGTCACGCTGCCCGCGGCTGCGGAGTTCAGGGGGATGTGGGTCACGCGTTTCGAATGGCCGAGCCCCGACCAAGCCCAGTGCCGAGCCAGGATCGACCAGATCCTGCGCACCCTGGCCCGCAACCACTTCAACGCGGCCATCTTTCAGGTTCGCGGGCAGGCGGACACTCTCTATCCTTCGCCCGAAGAGCCCTGGTCGCCGATGATGTCGCCGAACGGCGCGGAGCCCGGTTGGGATCCCCTGGCGTACGCCGTTGAGATTGCTCACCAGCAGGGTCTGGCGTTTCACGCCTACATCAATACCCACACCATTTGGCAGCACGACCGCAAGGAGGCGCCGTTGGTTCCATCGCACCTGTTCTACCGGCACGGCGACGCTGCGACACCCGGTTGCCATGATTGGCTGATCCACGACGACCAGGGTCGACCGGTGCAATGGGGCGGCGACAACTACGTGTGGCTGGCACCGGGGGTACCTGCCGCCCAAGCCTACATCCGCAGGCAAGTCATGCACGTCGTGCAGCAGTATGACGTCGACGGGGTTCATTTCGATCGCATTCGCACGGCCGGCGCGGAGTTCTCCCATGACCCGATCTCCGTCTCTCGCCAGGAACCGGGCAGCGAGGGCAACCCGGCCAACCTCGACTTCGGCGACTGGACGCGTGACCAGATCACACGGCTGCTCGGCGACCTCTACGCCCAGATTGTCGAAACGAAGCCACGGCTGATTGTCAGCGCCACCCCAGTGGGCCTGTACCGCCAGGGCCGCTATCCCAACTACCCGGACGACTTCCACTACGGCTACTCGAAGTGCTACCAGGATGCCCAAGCCTGGATGGTCGCCGGGGCCATGGACTTGATTGTGCCGCAGATCTACTGGAGCGACGGCGGGAAGCCGCCCGACTTCAGCCAAGTCCTGCCGGACTGGATTGCCCACAGCGGTGGGCGACACGTCTGCGCAGGCCTGGTCAGTTCGATGATCGACAAGGAGATCATTCACCAGGTTCAGGAGACCCGCAAGCAAGGCGGGACAGGTGAGGTGTTCTTCTCATACGGGTCGTTCAACAGGAAGGGCTACTTCCGGCTGTTCAGCCGCCCGGGCGGGCTGTATGCCAGGCAGGCGGCCATGCCCTCCATGCCGTGGAAGGAGAGCCCTACCGACGGGATCGTCGTGGGTACTCTTCTCGATGCTGTTAGTGCGGAGCCGGTGGTGGACGCCTGGGTGGTCCGGACGGGCAGTGGACATGTCGCCTTGTCTTCCGGCGATGGTCTGTACTCGTTTCTCAAGGTTCCGCCCGGTACGCACGCGCTGACCATTCGCAAACGAGGTTACGTCGAGCGGTTGGTCGACAATGTGGTGGTCAACGCCGGACAGGTCGTGCGGGTCAACGCGGCCATGCTGCGGCAACCTGCCACCCGGCCGGCCGACATGGATGAGCAGGTGGCGGAAAGCCAACCGGCCGGTCCGCCACAGCCAAGTGATATCCTGGTCGCGGACCACGCCGGTGCGTCGTCCCCCGCTCGAACATCTCACGGCAAGGGCCTGGGCTTCCTCGCCTGGACTGGCATCCTGCTGCTCGCTGGGAGCATCTCGGCCACCCTGGTGGTGTACTTCCTCCGGCGAACCGGCCGACCCGAGGTCTGACGTCCATCCGTCCCATCTGCTTAGCCTACTGGGCGGCCCCCTTCTTTCGGAAAGCATCCACACTGATCGCCCCGTGGCCGGTCATGGTCAGCAGCAGGGCGGAAGTGAAGAGGATCACGTTCGCGTGGAACGGTCCCTGGTCGCTATAGAACTTCCCATTCTCGTACAAGGCGATGGTGAAGCTAGCGAGCATGAGGGACATGGCTCCGGCCGGCCAGCGGCCCAGGGCGCCCAAACCGACCAGGCCGCCCACGATGATCTCCAGGAAGGGCAATGCATAGCCATAGGGAGCTGCGAACCAGACCGGCAACCAAGCGGGCTTCATGCCCAGGAAGACCGTGCGATAGAACTGGGCAACACCACCCTCCGCGCTGATCTTGTGGACGCCCGCCAGCACAAAGTACAACCCGAGGGCAAGCCGATTGAGCAAGAGCACCAGGTCCATCAGGCTTTTCTGCGATCCCGCCGCGGCAGCAGACATAAAGAGTACCCTCCTCTACTTCGCTCGGTAGGCCTTGCGAATCACGGGAGGATCGACCGGCTGTGATTTTTCGCCACCCATCATCGGGCTGTTGACCGTCTTGACACTCTTGATCTTGTCAACCGTGTCCATGCCGGCAACCACCCGGCCAAACGCGCAGTAGCCCCAGCCGTCGTGTGCGGGATAGTCCAGGTTGTTGTTGTTCTTGACGTTGATGAAGAACTGACTCGTGGCCGAATGCGGCTGGCCCGTGCGAGCCATGGCGATCGTACCTTCTTCGTTCTTCAGGCCCTGCTTGGCTTCGTTTTGAATCCCCTCGTGCAGGCCCTTCTGCTTCTCCCCCTCCATACTGACAAAGCCGCCGCCCTGAATCATGAACGTCGGGATGACCCGATGGAAGATGGTGCCGTCATAGAAGCCCTCGTCCAGGTAGCGCAGGAAGTTTGCCACGGTGATTGGGGCCTTGTCGGGGTACAACTCCAGCGTAAAGTTGCCCAGACTGGTTTCGAACTCGACTCTCACGGGGCCGTTGGCCTCTTGCTTCACGGATTTGCTCCTCTTGGTCATGATCTCGCGGAGCACAGCGGCATCGTCTTTGATGGCCTTCTTCTTGCCCGCGGCGTCGAGCCGGCCCAGGCTGTCATCCTCGATGACCACGTCACCCTTGAAGCCGGCGTCGAAGTAGTAGCCGAGGATCTTGTCGAAGTCCAGATCTCCGGCCCGAATCGTCTCGGTGTACCTGCCGTATTCCCACCCCTTGTCACGCTGCTTCTCGCGGCGATCCTCGGGGTACTTGATGCTCTTGGCGTGGGCGTACCGCACATGGGGCGCGAATGTCCTGGCCAGATCGTAGATTGTGCTCAGCGGATGGCCGTACCAGTACATGTTGCAGGCGTCATGGGCCAGGCCGACTTGGTCGTTGGGTACGGCCTCCATGATTGGCTTGAGGACCTCGCGCTTGTTGAGACAAGGCCCGAGGTTCTCGACAGCGAGTTGAACCTTGTTGGCCTTGGCGAGAGGAGCGACGGCTTTCACGAAGTCGATCGCCCGCTTGGTGAAGGCCTGCTCGTCGAGGTCGCCGGCGCCCAGCGGCATCATGATGACCGGAACCTTCATTTCGCCAGCGGCTTTCGCGGCCTTCTCGACCCACGCGATGCTCGCGGTGTCGTCCTTGTTCTTGGCGAAGGGGATCACCGTACAGAAGGAGACAATCTCGCAACCGCCCTTCTTGGCTGCCTCGAGCACCTTCTGACGGTTCTCCGGCGTATCGATCCGATAAGGATGCTCCTTGCCCTCGAAAAGGCCCGGGCAACTCAGGTCCGGCTTGAGCTCCACCTCCAACGCGGTTGTGGTGACCTCCTTGGCGGCCGCCCAAACCGACTCGGCATCGAAGCCGCTCAGGTAGCCGTCCCGGATCCCCACCCGGCTCTCGCCGAACGCCACGCACGAGATCATTGCCACGCCAAGCACAGCACAAAGCAGTCTAAGTCCCATTTATCCGCTCTCCTCTGCAGGAATGATCTTGCTCACGGCATCACGGCCACAGTCTGATTCACTCTCGGGGCGGTAGCGGGCCAGTGCATCTCCTCGCCGTCGCTGGTCGGCGCCTCGATGTAGTATTCGGTGGTCGTTGCCCCACGGGCCGCCGTCGGCAACCGGCCGGTCCACACGCCGCGGCCGGCATGAGACAAGGATACCGTCTCGAACTCGGGTGTGCCAATTGGCCGCCAATGAACCGTGACCCGGCTCGGAGCCGTCGTATCCAGCACCACAACCCGCAAGGAGAGATCCTCGCCGCGGGCGGTGCTGGTGCGAACCTCGGGCACGAAAAGCCGGGGGGGGCCGGTGTATGTCGAACCCGGCATAGCGTAGGCCGGTAGCGGTTCGCCCAGTGCCTTGACCAAGGCCTCGCCGGGCCGATCGAGCATCGCGGGCATGTTGTGCTGCTGCCAGTTGGCGATGGTGCCGATTTCGCCGGTGTTGCTGACCGTCACCAAGAGCCAGCGATAGATCTCCCCCACCGCCTCAACGAGTGTTCTGCGAGCGGGCAGGGCCTTCTCCCTGGCCATCTTCTTGCGGGCGTCGATGTCCTTCTGAGCCTCAACCTCCTTGAAGACCTCATTGTACCTAGCCCAGACACAGTTTGCCCAGGCGACGGCCCGAAGGTAGCGGAACTGGTTGAGCCAGAAGTCGAAACGATCGAGATTCCCGGCGCCCCTAACCAGTGGCCGCAGGGCGACCATCTCATCGACAAACGCGTACTCCCTAGCTACCTCATCCCACGGGCGAGGATCGGGCATCACTCCGCCCGGGCCGTCGATCCAGGTCGTTGGTCGCGGCAGGCGGTTGTCCAGCCGTGAGAACAGCTCACCCACCTTGGGGCCGGCCTCCTTGCCGAAGTGGGCCGCCGCCCAGTCGCGATAGAATTCATCGGAGGGCAAGTATCTGGGATAGGCGGACGTCGATTTCGGATCCGCCGCATAATCCTTGTACACCGGTCCGCCGCAGTTGATCTTCTGGACACCCCCCGGCCCCTGAGAGACGATACCGGCCACGCACGGCTCGCCGACCTTCGGCACGAAGGCGATGTCCAGCCAACCGTCGGTGACGGGGATGCCATCACAGGGGATACTCAGGGCCGTGTTCTTGCCCGCCCGGGCGAAGACATCCAGATCCGCTAGGACCTCGCGGCCATTGATCTTGACGCTGAAGACCCGCTTGCCCTTCTCGTCGTGGACGGGTTCGCAGAACTGCAGGATGACGCGGTAGGCCCCATTGACCACTTCCAGGCCGTAGGCCGACATCCCTGATCGGATCGTCTGGTAGAGGGGCGCGTCCTGGGTCTTGGCGATGGCCGCGCCTGCAAACTCAGCCGCCTGACCGCCGTTCGGACCGAGGATGCGGTTCTTGGTCCCGCGCCATCGTTCCTGATCCCAGGCCGCCTGAGCCAGGGCGGAGAAGTTAGGGCCGAGCACCCGTGTCCGCCAGTGAATGCCCAGCAGGCCGGTGCATCCGTATTCCAGGGCGTCGACTGCGTCCTTCCGCATCCGACCGGCCCAGAGCTGCAAGCTGGTCAGAGCCGGGTCGTCCTCAACCCAGGGAATGGCCCACTTCGGACGACCGGTGACGTTGGCGAAACCCGGCTCAACCGGATCGTGCCCGGTCGCTCGGTTGATGCAGCTCATGGGCATATCTTTGGGCAGTTCGCGGTCGAACAGCGAGCGGTCGAACTGCGGGCCGAGCACCCATCCGCACGTTGCCAGCGTGAACGGCGCCTTCACGGCTTTCGCGGCGGCCATCGCCAGCCGGAGATCATCGAGCGTGGCTTGCACGGTGGCCTCGCTCACGCCTTCCCACGTCCAGCTCTCTGGTGTCCAGAACCAGTAGTAATCGAGCGGGTAGGCCTGCTTGATCCACGTGAACATGCCCTCATAGAGTTTCTGAATATCCTCGGGGGCCAAGGGATTGTTGTCGTCCGCCCGGTAATCCTTGTAGGCCCCCCCGCCGCAATTCACCTTCAGGCTGGTATTGCCGCCCTGGACCGCGATGGCGGCAACAGCGGGAAACTCGGTCTCCTTGGTGAAGTCGATGGCCAGCATGCCATCCTTGACCTCGACATCCTCAAAGGTGTAATCCAGGGCCTTGTTCTTGCCGGCCCTGGCGAAGACGTCCAGCTTCTCGATGACCTGCCTGCCTTGGATCTTCACGCCGAAGACGCGTTTGCCGGGAGCATCATAGGCGACTTCGGAGAACTTCAGTGTGACGGTGTACCGCCCGTCGGGGACCCGGAAACGGTATCCACTCACGTCCCACCGAACGCTCTGATAGAGCGGCTGGTCGTCGGTACCGGCGATCGGGCTGGGGTAGGTTACGATGTTGCCGCCAAGAGCCTCGATGGTACTTGGCTTCGAGGCGAGTCGCTCGCGGACCTGCTTGGGTACCGTCAATGGCGTCTCTGTACCGACGCAGGTCTGGACGCCGAGGGCCTGGGCGTACTCAAAGGCCTGGCGTAGCTTCTGCCCGAACAGGTCGAAGAGCGCGTTCTCGTCGTCCGGGCTCGCGGGCCAGGGATTCTTGCCCATCTGGACATCCTGGGACCATGCGTCGGTCTCGAAGAGCTGGGCGGCGCCGAAGTAGTACTCGCTGCTCTTCCACGGCTGAGAGCCCCAGGTACCGCTGACCGTGCTGAAATGCCGCGCCGGGTAGCTGGTTTTGACTCGTCCGTCCGGGCCGAGGTCCTCGGACCTGCCGATCCAGACGGTCGGTTCTGGTCCGACGCCGCCCTCGGGGTAGGTGTGCAGTCCGATAAAGTTCATCCGCAGTTTGGGCAGTTGGGCGATGATTGCCTTGTACCCGTCGGTGCTCCACCAGTCGGGGCCTTCCGGGAAATCGTGGAAAGGCTGGATGCCGCGATGTTCGAAGAGCGGCTTGGCCTGCTCGTCCAGTTCGGGCATGCTCAGCGGGATCTGCTCGTCCGGAACGACATCGCCCTCCAGGTAAAACCGGACCCCGAGGTGCTCGGCGAAGCGGTAGGCGCCGTAGAGGGTAGCCGCAGGATCGTGGCCGATGATGGTCAGCACACGGCGGCCTGCACACGAGGTGGTCTTGAGTACGTAGGAACCCGGACCGACGTCCCCACCCGGCGGGGAGGTGTGGCCCGCACGGTCCAGTGCTGCCCTCGTACCCAAGAGGATTGCGTCGCCGGGAGGCAGACTGGCCGCCGCAACCTCCGTGATAGGCAGCACTTGTCCGGTTCGAAGGTAGATGTACCGCTGGACTTCACGAGCCGCGAACAGTTCCAGGGGTGCCGCTCCTCGGGGCGTGAAGATGGCGACCTGGCCCGTTGCCGCTCCTGCCCCTGCCGCGATTGCCACTGCCATGGCTGTTGCCGCTCCCGCGCGTCCGGATCGCATCATGTTCATTACTCCGCTGCCGGAACTCGCCTTCGCGCCGGAATCCGGCAGGGTCCGGATTATATCGGTTGGCCGCCTACCGCGTCCAACGCTGCCTCTTGGATCCTCTGGCTGATGACGTGACGGTCGCCAGCGGGCATGCCAGCCGGCCGACCCGGCAGGCAACATCATCGCCAACGAGTTGAAAAGAAGGACCCGCCATGAGCCGATGAACATATCAGCGGTGCGAGATTCGACTCACGTCCGGTGTTTTGGGACCTTCCGGGGTCTGGCCCACGACTCTCTGGAAGGCGGGAGGAATGCCCGGACTCTCCTTCGGGGCTCGCAGAGTCACATCCCCCAGGTTCTCTGGCGGGCAACATGGGAAGCGGTGGCGTGTCACAGCAGACGGTTGTCGAAATCGCCGACTTCAAGGTCTCGAACGACCCGACAATTGAGTTGATCACCTACTCCCTGGGCAGTTGCATTGGTGTCGCGATCTGGGATCCGGTCGCCCTAGTCGGCGGCATGCTGCACTTCATGCTGTCGGACTCGACGATTTCGCCTGACAAGGCTGTCGTCAATCCGGCTATGTTCGCGGACACTGGAATCCCCTTGCTGTTTCGTTCCGCCTACCGCCTGGGTGCCTCCAAGAAACGCCTGGTGGTCAAGGTCGCCGGCGGAGCCTCCATGTTTCAGACATCGGAGCGGTTGGATATCGGCAAGCACAACTATCTCGCCCTGCGCAAGGTTTTCTGGCGCAACAATGTCCTCATTGACAGCGAGCACACCGGTGGCTGCCTGAGCCGCACGATGCGGCTCAACATCGGGAGCGGACAGGTCATCATCGGCAACCACAAGATGAGACAAGTTGCGATCTGAGAATCTCACCGGATGCCTATAACCGGCCCGGCGCGACGTCGCGTCCTCGCACGGCAAACCAGACCGTGCCAATAGCGCCACAGGCAAAGGCTGCCCACAAGTTGGCGTCTGGTCCCCAGCACCACCAGAGTAGGCCGCCGGCCAAGGCGGATAGCGAGACGATCGCATCTCGGACGAGGTAGTACGCGCCGAACATGGGGGCCCGGCTGTCAGATGGGGCCAGGGCCAGAATCAACGCTTTTCGTGTCGGTTCGCCGAATTCTTTCAGTCCCCGGAGCACAAACGCCCCCACCAACGGCCAGAACGAGTGACAAAACAGCAAAACCGCCGGGAACAGCGTGAAGAAAACGAACGTGGCCAGAACGAAGGGCTTTTTCTCGCCCCGGTCGGCCAGATACGCGACCGGGAGATACACAAGCACGGCGGTCATCATTTCGACCGCCTTGAGGAGGCCGAACTCCTTGCCGTTCAGAGGCGAGGCGATCGTCGTCATGCACCAGACGACCACGAATGCGTTGGGGATCTGCTCGCAGAACCGGATCAGGATGTCTGACACCAGCAGACTGCGGAGTTCTGGGGGCATGCGGCGAAGGCATGTGAGCGGATGACCGTCCGACACCAGTGGCTTGCTTTGGCTGCTTTCGGCTCCCGGGTCCGCGATCATTCTCCGCTGGAACCACAGTGCGACGATGGCCATGACCATCGCTGTGGCGAATGCCAGGCGCATTCCGGTCTGCTCGCCCCATTGGTCGATGAGGATGCCTCCCACGATTGGCCCGACCGCCATCGGTAGTCGTCGGACGAGTGAGTGGACCGAGACGCCCATGGTCTGCCTGTTCTTCGGAAGCACGTCACCCAGCAAGCTCATCGTGGCTGGCAGGGAAACGGCCGTCCAGGAGAGGAACAGCACTGACCCGGCCAGCATCGCCTGCCAGGTCGGAACGGCGATCACCAGAGCGAAGCCCGCGATGGTCATCAGGTTGAAAACCAGCAAAGCCCGCTTGGTTCCCACCCGATGGGTCACATAGCCGCCAAAGAGCGAATAGAGGGCGTTGAGCAGGTTATCGAGGAAGCCCTGAATACTGACAGCGAGGACTCCCCCGCCCAGGGCGAGCAGGTAGATTGGCCGGAACTGCTCGGCCATCTTCTCCCCGAGTCCAACGAGCACGACCACGCCGAGCAGACCTACGATGCTCCGCCGTAGGCCGAAGAAGTCGAGGACACGACGCATGATGGTATGACTGTAGGAGGCGAGTCAATGACCCGCAACCCGGCTACCTCAGGCGAGTACTGGCGAGGCGGAAGAGCGACGCCCCCAGGCCGAGAGCAGCAGGGCCGATCACGGGGATCAGGATCACGGCGATCTCAGCGTCCTGGCGGTCAGTTTCGTTCCGACCGGCGGGGTATTCTCGGATTCGCGACCCTACAGGATGAACCGGCTCACGTCTTCCTTCTCCCAGACGCTGACCAGGCGCTCGCGGACCATGGCACCATCGACGGTCACGTTATCGCCGCGGCGTTCGGGGGCGTCGAAGGACAGCTGCTCCAGCACCTTCTCCATGATCGTATACAGCCGGCGGGCGCCGATGTTGGTCATATTGCGGTTGACCTGGGCGGCGATATCGGCCATGGCCTCGACTGCGTCGTCGGTGAACTCGAGGCGGACGCCCTCGGTGGCCATCAGGGCGATCTGCTGACGGGTGAGGGCGTTCTGCGGCTGGGTCAGGATGCGGACGAAATCCTCCTTGCCCAGTTCGCTCAGCTCCACCCGGATCGGGAAGCGGCCCTGAAGTTCGGGCATCAGGTCTGACGGCTTGCTGACGTGGAACGCACCGGCGGCGATGAACAGGATGTGGTCGGTCTTGACCGGCCCTTGGCGCGTGGTCACGGTCGAGCCTTCGACGATAGGGAGCAGGTCGCGTTGGACCCCCTGCCGGGAAACGTCCGGACCGTGGGTACTGGCCGGGCCGGCAATCTTGTCGATCTCATCGATGAAGATGATCCCGCTGTTCTCAGTGCGCCGGATGGCCATCTCGATGGCCTTCTCGCGATCGATGAGCTGGTCGGAGGTCTGATGGACCAGGAGCTTGCGAGCCTCGCGGACCGGCAGCCGGCGAGTTTTGGTCTGCTGGGGTACCAGCCGCTCGAGGAAGTTCTGCAGTTCGGGGTCGAGCTGATCCATGCCTACGGTAGCCATCAGGCCGACGGGAGCCGCCCGTTCCTCGGCCCGGACCTCGACCTCGCGGTCGTCGAAGTCGCCGTCGCGGAGCTTCTGGCGAAACTTCTCTCGGGTGCGATAGCGGGACTGAGCCTCCTCGCTGTTGGGATCGCTGGGCAGCTCCCCGGGTCGTCCCCCGGGCAGGAGGGCATCCAGAAGCCGCTCCTCGGCCAGGCGCTCGGCCTCTTGTCGAACGACCTCCGCCTGCTCCTGGCGGACCATGTGGATAGCCAGATCGAGCAGTTCGCGGATCATGCTCTCAACGTCACGGCCGTGGTACCCGACCTCGGTGTACTTCGACGCCTCGACCTTCAGGAAAGGGGCATTCACCAGCTTGGCCAGCCGGCGGGCGATCTCAGTCTTGCCCACGCCGGTCGGGCCGGCCATGAGGATGTTCTTGGGTCCCACCTCGCCACGCATCGCCTCGGGGAGCTGCTGCCGCCGCCATCGGTTCCGCACCGCCACGGCCACAGCCCGCTTGGCATCCGCCTGGCCGACGATGTAGTTGTCCAGTTCTTCGACAATCTGCCTCGGGGTCAAGTCCTTCATGACATCCACCGCAGAAACAGCCTTGGTTCACGCGGGATTCTATGCGAGTATGACACGGCGGTCGAGGGAGCGCGGCGACTGGCGGCAGGTTGCGTTTTCGCTTGCCAATCCGGGGTGGTTTGGACGATACTATGGGCTGTAGCCGGGTCACGGCGGGGTACGACATGGAGGCGTGCCAGTCTGCCGAGCGGCCACACGGCTCAAGGATGGAATGATGAACTCCCGACCGATTGCCGTCTTCGATTCGGGGCTCGGCGGTTTGACTGTCGTCCGTGCCCTTCGCCAGCACCTTCCCCACGAGTCGATTGTCTACTTTGGCGATACGGCTCGCGTGCCCTATGGCACCAAGTCGTCGCCAACGATTCTGCAGTTTGCGGAGCAGGACTGCCGGTTCCTGATGCGGTTCAGTCCGAAGATGGTGATTGTGGCCTGCAACACGGCCAGCGCTCTGGCGCTGGACGAGCTCACCCAGAAGTTCGACCTACCGCTGCTCGGTGTGGTCAAGCCGGGGGCTTCGGAGGCCGTTCGCCAAGCCCGCGGACAGAGCATCGCGATCCTGGCCACCGAGGCCACGGTTGCCTCGCAGGCCTACCCGCGGGCGATTCATGAGCTGGCACCCCGGACGCCGGTCACCCAACAGCGGTGTCCCAGTCTGGTTCCGCTCATCGAGGAAGGTCGCTCCAGCGACGATCCGATCATGCTCATGCTGCTCAACGAGTACTTGGACGGTATCCGCCAGCTCGACCCGGCGGTCGTACTGTTGGGCTGCACGCACTATCCCTTGGTCGCCGAAGCCATCGCCCGGCTGATGCCCCAGGCCAATGTGGTTGACTCGGCGGACGCCACCGCGCGCTGGGCGAAGCAGATGCTCGCCCACATGGAAATCTTGTCGCTGTCCACTGACCCGGGTAGACTCCGCTGCTATGTCAGCGACAACCCTCAGCGATTTCGCGAGATTGGCGGCCGGTTCCTCGGTCAAGCCATCCGCGACGTTACCTGGATCACGCCGGAGCAGTTCTTCACCGACGACTCCTCCCCACCGGCAAACCCTAGCCCGGCATCCTTCGCCCCCGCCGCTCGCGTGGCGTGAGGATGCGGCTGGCAGCAGTCCCGCTCGTGTTCCCGCCCCGTGGGTGGGTTTCGTCCCGAGCAGCAGGGGAGCGATCCCTTTCACCGCGACGATGATTGCCGTCCTTCTGGTGGTGGGGTGTTCGGACCATCAGAAGCGTACCTGGAAACACCGATCCGCCGCCGACAACTACCGCACGGCCTTGGAGGCGGAGAACGCCGACGACCGACGCGACGCGGTCGCTCGGATTGCCGAGAGCGGATACGTTGCGAGCGAAGATGCTTTCCAGGTCCTTGATACGGCCGCTCGCACCGACCCGGCATTCCAGATCCGCTGCATCGCCATACGAGCCTTGGCGACCTACAAGGACGCTCGCCCCCTCAAGACGCTGCTCATGATTCTCCAGGCCACGACCGAGGCCGAGCAAGCCCTGCCACCCAATGATGACGTTCGATGGGAGACGGTGGCAGCCATGTTGAAGTTGAGCCGCAAGGGAGCACTCGCCGGCCAGGAGCCGAGCCTGGTCCGCGACATCCTGATCAAACTGGCGGAGACCGACACCTCGCGCAATGTCCGGATTGCCGCGCTGGAAGCCCTGGGCGATTTCAAGGACAGGCAGGTCTTGCTGCCCCTCGTCCGGTCGTTGCGAACCCAGGATTTCGCCATCGCCGAGCGAGCGGAAGGCTCCCTGATCCGGCTCACCGGTGAGACGCACTACGCCGACGCGGACGCGTGGGAGAAGTGGATCGCCTCCGCCGAGGACCCGTTTGCCAACGCCGGTCGCGTACCACCCTCGACCCGCCCTGCCGGGCCCACCTGGTTCGATCGGCAGAAGCGAGCCTTCAAGCGAGCTATCAAGCTGGCGAATGACTGAGGGCGAGGACTCAGCCGCCGGTAGCCAGCACGGAAGGTGCGACCAAGCGTGTTACCGGCAAGAGCGCCTTTCGCCGAGCCGTGCGTCGTGTGGTCGCCTCGGTCTGTCGAGCGGCGGGACGGTCCTCCTCGCCGAACCGATCCCGGTTCTCGCGAATCTCAAACAAAGCCCCGTAGCTGAAGACGCAGAAGTTCCCGGTCTTCTGATGGCTTGACTGGATCTGCTGCTTCACCACCTCGATGCCTTTGGCGGTGTCGAGGCGGGGGGCGAACCAGAGGCCGGGGACAACGGTCACCTCGCTGCGCAGCGGCAACCACCCGGTCAGCGCGCTGTCGAACGCGGCGAGATCGGATTTGTAGTTCATCAGAAATGCCGCGTCGAGAAGCTGTTCTCGCACCCAGCGGCGATCGTCGCGGAAGAACCGCAGACTTTCGTTGTATTCAGCTCCTACGGAGGCCGAAAGGGCTGCTGATGGTCGTTCTCGTCGCATCATCGTTCGAATGTCAGCCACCAACTGGGTCACTTGATCGGTTCGCCATTTCTTCCAGGACTCCGGGTTGGCATCGGGTTCCAGGCCGGTGGCCTTCTTGTACAAAGCCAGCGTCTTGGCATCGCGCGGATAGTCGATACCGGAACCCGACGGGATTGCCGGCGGCTCGCTCGGGAACCGGATGTAATCCATGTGCAGGCCGTCGATCGCGTAGTTCGCGACGATCTCGCGGAACACATCGACGAGGTACTGGCGGACTTCCGGCAGACACGGATTGAGGCTGACGTAAAACGAAGTGAGCGGCTGACGACGACCCTGCTGGTCATACCAGAACCAGTTGGGGTGCTTGTTGTAGAGTTGCTCGGGGCAGGTCGGAGCCTTGGTACCTCGCCAGGCAGGCATGACGTTCACCCAGGCATGCAGCTCCAGCTTGCGGCGGTGGGCTTCCTGGATCGCCAGGGCCAGTGGGTCGAAGCCGGGGTTCTGGAACTCAAACTGCTCGGCCCAGGGCTCGATCCTCGACGGGTAGAACGTCGTTCCGTTTCCGCGGACCTGGAACACAACGACGTTGAAGCCGCCCCTGGAGCAGTCCTCCATGATTCGGGTGACGTCGTCGGGGCTTCGATAGTCGCCTCGTGTGACCCAGATCGCACGCACGCCTCCAGTGACCATTCTGCTCTGCTGACATCCGAGACTCATCACCGAGACCATCGCCAGCACGATTGGCAAGGCGGCTTTCAGATTGAGGGGGGGCATGGATCGACCCATTTCGCAGCTCCTTGTGATGAAGAAGACCTGTCCGTTCCGTTTGGCGAGAGGATACCGTTCCTCCCTCACTGCCGCAAAAGTGTCACTTGGGCGACGAACGACTTTGCAGGCGATGGCCTGGACGGCCAGGAATGGTACAATCCCCGGGAGAGGTGTGATGCGGTTCGCCCGCCTCACGACGATCACCCAGGCCGGAGCCCTGCATGGCCCTGCGGAGCCCACATGACCGCCCGCGACTGCTGCTGGCGATGGCGTGCTGCCTGGCACAGGGCTGGCTTTGGCGGCCACTGGCGGCCGGGGCTCAGGAGGTCACCGGAGACGAGGTCCGGGTCTCGATCGAGGCGGCCAAGGGATTTCTGCTCGGGACCAAGCATGACGATGGAACCTGGCCGGAGTATCGCTTCGACGGAGGAACGACCGCCCTGTCGACGCTCGCCTTGCTGAACGCGGGTCTCAAGCCGGACAACCCCCAGATGCAGGCCGCGGTAGCCGCTTGCGCCCGCATTCCTCTCAGGCACACTTATGTGGTCTGCCTGAAGACCCAGGCACTTGCCGCAGCGAATCCAACGGCCTACAGAGCCCAGATCCAGGCGGCCGCCGACTGGCTGGTGGCGGCTCAGCATAGCAGTGGAATGTGGGGGTACGACGCGGGACGGGGAAGTACGGATTTCTCGAACTCGCAGTTCGCCCTTCTGGGTCTGCACGAGGCCGCCAAAGCAGGAGCCCGGATTCCCGTCAGCGTCTGGCGAAAAGCGGAGAAGTCCTGGCAAGATGCTCAGAACACGGACGGCGGATGGGCCTACACACCCAACCAGCAGCACAGCACCGGGAGTATGACAGCGGCGGGAGTAGCCAGCCTGTACATCTGTGGCGAGTCGCTGACGACCCAGCGCGAGAGAGGATTCACGCCCGACGGTGTGGCCCCCAACTGCGGCAAGCGAGCCCTCTATCGTCCGATCGCCCGAGGTCTGCAGTGGCTCGGCACCCAATTCAGCGTCGAGCGGAATCCTGGGTCCGGAGCCTGGCTTTACTACTACTTGTATGGACTGGAGCGGGTGGGCATCCTCTCCGGGCTAGAGCATTTCGGCAAGCATGACTGGTACCGCGAGGGTGCCGCCCGACTGGTTCGCCTGCAGACAGGCAATGGGGCCTGGCGCGAGGTCAACCCGGTCGTCGACACGGCGTTCGGCCTGTTGTTCCTGGCCAAAGGGTACCGTCCTGTCCTGTTCCACAAGCTGGCGTGGAGCAGCGACAATCGCTGGTGCAATGACCCGCACGATCTGGAGCATCTGACCGGTTTCATCGGTGACCGCATCGGCGGCCAGACGGTGAGCTGGAGCACAGTGGCCGTTGACGATCCCATCGAGATGTGGATGGCCGCCCCGATCCTGTATTTGACGGGACATGAGTTCCCCAAGCTCAGCGATCCACAGCGAGAGCAGCTCAAGCGCTACGTCGATCTCGGGGGCACGATCCTGGCGGAGGCTTGCTGCGGCCGCGAGGACTTCCGAAGGGGATTCGACGAGTTCGCGAAGAAGACGTTCCCCGAGTTCGACGTCCGCCGACTGACGGCCGATCACGCGGTCTTCAGGACGCTCTTCGATCTCAACGGGAGCGCGATCATCCTATACGGCATGGACATCGGCTGCAGGACCAGCGTGTTCTTCAGCCCGGTAGATCTCTCCTGCCTGTGGGAGCAGGGCGACATTCCGGTCAAGAGTGAGGCGGCGTTCAAACTTGGGGCCAACATCGCGGCGTACGCCACCGGAGCGATGCCCCTGCCGGACAAGCTGGATGCTGCGCGGCTGGTGCGTGCCACCGAGGCCGCGGCGTCGCAGGCGTCACCTCCCCGCGGGGCACTGCATTTCGCCCAGCTCATGCACAACGGAGACTGGCGGCCATTTCCCAAGACGATCCTCAACCTCGCGGACCATCTGCACCGCCATCTCGGCGTCGACGTGGTCAGGCACTATGTCCCCCTACGTTCCACGGAACCCGAGTTCGCCCGGCATCCCATCGTCTACATGACCGGCAGTACGAGCTTCTCGCTCTCGGCCGAGGAGGTGGCGGCGCTGAAGGAGCATCTGGAGCGCGGAGGATTGCTGCTGGCGGACGCCTGCTGCGGACACAAACCGTTCGATTCGTCCTTCCGCGAGCTGGTCAAGCAGCTGTTTCCCGGCCAGCCTCTGGAGCGTCTGACGGCCGATCACCCGATCCTCAGTGGCTCACCCGGCGTACCGATCGGAGAGGTGCGGTACTTCACCGCCGTTCAGGAGCAGCACCCCGACCTGAAGCAGCCCTGGCTCGAAGGCGTCACCCTGGAGGGCCGAACGGTGCTGGTTTACAGTCGCTTTGGCCTCGGCAGCGGCATTTCAGACAGCACCTGCTTCGGCTGCCTGGGCGTGGCCCCCGACGACGCGCTTCGAATAGCCGGCAACATCGTGCTGTACGGCCTGTCACACTGAGCTACTGCAAGGTCACCTTGACCTGGTGCCGCTCGTCGTTGCGAATCACCGTCAGCTCCACCTCGTCGCCGGCCTTGTGTTTCTCCAGAACGTTCAGGAGATCGCCGCTGGTCGCCACTTTCTTGCCGTCGGCCCCGGCGATGATGTCACCCAGCAGGTAGCCGCCATCGCGCAGGCGGCGGGTGCCACGCAATCCGGCGGCCTCCGCTCCAGAACCGGCTTCAACGCTCAAAACGAGCACACCGCTGAGCCGCGCCTGCCGGACAACCGAATCGGGTGCGAAGACTACGCCGAGCCGCGGATAGATCACACGCCGATGGGCAATGATCTGGGGCACGATTCGGCTCACGGTGTCGACAGGTACGGCGAACCCGATTCCGGCGCTGGAGCCTGACGGGCTGAAGATGGCCGTGTTGATTCCGATCAGCCGGCCGGCGCTGTCCAGAAGCGGGCCTCCGGAGTTGCCCGGGTTGATGGCCGCATCGGTCTGGATCACGTCCTGAATCTCACGCTGGGTGACGGACTGGATGGTCCGCCCCAGTGCGCTGACCACGCCGGTGGTCAGGGTGTGATCCAGGCCAAAGGGATTGCCGATGGCGAAGACACTCTGACCCACCCTGAGGTCGGCGGAGGTACCCAACGGGATCGGAGTGAGCTTGAGACCGGGCCCTTTGATCCGAAGCACGGCCACGTCTTTGTCCGCTTCGAAGCCGACGAGCTCAGCCCGGTGGACGGAGCGATCGCTCAAGGTCACATCGATGGCCGAGGCGCCCTCAACCACGTGGAAGTTGGTCACAATGTGTCCCTGGGCATCCCAGATGAACCCGGATCCCGCTCCGCGGGGCGTTTCCACGGGACTGAGCCGGAACCAGTCGTAGGCTTGGCCAACGTTGGTGATGAAGACCACCGACGCGGCCGCGTTCTCGAACAGCTTGATCGTGGTCTTCTCGACGTCGCTCAGGTCGCCGCGCGGGGTGATCGCCCGAGGCTCGGCGGGCGGCTGCGATGACATGTCCCGCCACTGGCGATAGAGTATCGTACCCGCCAGGATGCCCAGCAGGATGGCCAGGAGCAGCATGCGCCGCGATACCCCGGTACCTGGCGGACGAGGCGGACTGACGTAAGGCTGCGAGTTCATATCCATCATCGATCGGGCCTCATCAACGACGAAGGCGCACCCACCACAGGACGCACCTTGGCTAGACCTTCAGCAAGGTCTGTTGCACAGTCAGAATGACCGGAAGCCGCAGAACACCCCCGTGGCGAAGGGACAGCTGGAGCTGCACTTCCCCGGGCACGGCATCCCCGGGTACCGTCAGCGTGTGGCTGCCGCCCTCGCCGGCAACGGCTTGCCGCCAGCCGATCGGAAGCTCCCAGGCGATGACTTCCAAGTCCGGTTTCAGTGTCAGTTGGACGGTATCACCCGGCCGCACGTGAGGGTGGTCGATACTCAGTCTGACAGCCGGATCGCGAGGTTCAAAGGTAAAGCCCGGCCGGCCAGTGATGTACACTGGGAACCCGGCAGTCAGCGTCACGGTCAGGCGATTGCCCGCCCGAAGCGGGGCGATGGGCTCGCCCATGCCGTTGGTGATCTCCACCTTGCCGGCGGAATCGAAGGTCAGCACGCGGCTGCCCTGGGGCGCGCAGGCAACGACAACATCGCG
>JAGNEZ010000028.1 GCA_018003015.1 Phycisphaerae bacterium
TCATAGGCCTGTTTCATCCGGGCGGTGGTCACGTGGGTGTAGATCTGGGTGGTGGACAATGACTGATGCCCGAGGAGTTCCTGCACCGCCCGCAGGTCGGCCCCGCGATTGAGCATGTGGGTGGCGAAGCTGTGCCGCAGGGTGTGCGGGCTGATCGACGGGTCGAGCCCGGCTATGGCCAGGTACTTGTCGAGCTTGCGGCGGACACTGCGGGTGCTGAGCCGCTGCCCGTGCTTGTTCACGAAGACGGCTTCCTGGTTGAAGCTGGATGACCGGGGATCGGAGCGGCGAAGGTCGGTGTAGCGTCGGATCCAGGCCAGGGCGGTCGGCGCGATGGGGGTGACGCGGGCCTTCTTGCCCTTGCCCCGGATGTGCAGGGCCTCGCCCACGAAATCGACGTCCGCGATGTTCAGGTCGACCAGCTCGCTGACCCGCACGCCGGTCGAGTACATGGTCTCGAGCATGGCCCGATCACGGGCTCCCAGAAGGGTGGTCACGTCCGGCGTCTCGAGCAGCTTGCGGACCTGTTCCTCTTCCAGGAACTTGGGCAGCCGCTTGTCCTGCTTGGGTGTTCGGATGCTGGCCAGGGGGTGGCTCTGGATATAGGTCCGCTTCATACAGAACTTGTAGAAGCTGCGCAGCGTGGCCAGCTTGCGCGCGGTCGTGCTCTTGGAGTACTCACGTTCCTTGAGGAAGGCGAGAAACCTGCGCACGTCCTCGGTGTCGACGGCCACAAGCAGATCGCGCTCGTTGGTCGTCACCGTCCGCGGCCGCGGCGGGGCCACGGCTGTCGCGACACCCCCGCCGTTCCCGTTCTGGACCAGCGGATCGTAGGCACCGCTCGCGCCTCCCTCGGACCCGGCCTCGTTGCCGCGGAGGAAATCGCAGAACTGGTGCAGGTCCGCGGCGTAGCACTTGGCCGTATGAGGCGAGAAGTGCCGTTCAAACCGCAGGTAATTGAGGAACTCGTCGATCAATGTGACATTCTCATTCATGGCGCTACCAACGTAGGCGGCGAACCCAGTGTTGATGCAACCTGGCCCGTCACGGCGGCCCGCCTCCGGCGGGACAGCCGAGTTAACTGGAAACCTCCTCGAGGTCCATCTCAAGCCGGCGGCCCATCTGGTAACTCAGGACCGCTGCGTCGAACCAATCGAAATCCTGCTCGGCATCGGCCGCCATCGCGGCAAAGGTCGCGATGATGTCCGCCTCTCGACCCGCCTGGTACCGGAACACGTACCGGTGCTTTCCCTTGACCAGCGAGAGCTGCCGAACGTTATTCATTGTCCTGCCTCCGTGTCAGCCGCGACGTCCACGACGGCCGGCGTTCTCTGCCCGCTCCACATCATCTGCTGATTCAGGTCTCGGCAGACCCGCGAGCAGCAGAAGCGGAGATACCATTGCTGGCTTCGCAGATACTTCTTCCAGCCATACGGACTCTTGTTCGCGGTCCGCGAGTCCGAGTATTCCTTGACATCCTGCTGCACGTCCCCATGCTCGGCGTTGAACACCCGCTGGATCTCAGCCGAAGGCCGAGCCCCCCGGTCGGAGGGGCTGTAGTTGAACGGGCGCGCCATTCGCGAGGTCGCAACCGGATCAAGCGGTCGACCCGTCGCCTGGGGCGCGTACATCTGAGCCGCGATTCCGACCACCGGGGTGTAGGCGTCGTATTCGATGAGGGCGAAGACCAGGATCGCGTCGGCTCCGAGCCGATCGCACACCTGAAGAGCGTGTTCTGGCGACTGGATGCGATCAACGCTCTGCTCCGCAAGAACCGCCAACACCCGGTTTACGCCAATCACCCCGATCCCGGGGGATTCTGAAAGTTCACTGGCCATGATGTCGGCCACTTTGACCGGATCGAAGTCCGCGCTTCCGCTGAAGTTCAGCGCCGGCGCCACGGCGATGGTC
Source organism: Phycisphaerae bacterium (assembly GCA_018003015.1). NCBI lineage: Bacteria > Pseudomonadati > Planctomycetota > Phycisphaerae > Phycisphaerae bacterium. Next base: position 1,912 of record JAGNEZ010000028.1, read on the forward strand.
CGATCCGGCGGGGCGGAAGACCACTCCAGGTTGTGCCGATTCCTCGATTCCGAGCAAGCGGCGGCCGCGGCCAGCGAGAGGCAGAGTATCCCACTCCACCCACCGGCCTTCCGGCTCTTCGTGGAGGTCATCCTCTCTTCCCTGAGGTGAACCCCGGTCGTGATCATCCTTGACCAACCACCATCCTTGGGGCCGCGGGCGCCTGGAACGAGCGGTTTCCAGCTCGCGCTCTGCGACCCGTAGCCCGTCCCGGCCCCACATTCGCGGACCCGAGACACCTGTAACTTCGTCTAATTCCTAAACCACCTTGAACGTCAATTTCTCAATTCTGGTCAACCCTGGCGGCCTGCCGCCCGGTTCTTTCCGTGACCGCCTTGGCCGAGAGATCTTGGTTCGTTCCCCCTTCGGCCGCCGCCGCCGAAGGCATTATCGGAGCCAGCGCCGGCCGGACCGACCAGAGGTTCTCGGCCCCGGTCTGGCGGGAGCTGAAGTACACGCGTTGATCAACGCCCCAGGTCGGGCTGAAATGCATGCCTTCGCCGTCGGTGAGCTGCAGCGGCGAAGTTCCGTCCGCCCGAATGACCCAGATATCTCCCCGGCTCAGGATTGGACGGGTGGTGTCCGGCGTCTCGCCGCCCGCGCCCGGCTTGGCCGTCCCATAGGCAATCCACTGCCCATCCGGGCTCCAACCGGGCTGGATGAGGGCCATGTCGGGGCTGGCCGCCACTTCGGTCGGGTATCGCGGCTCGCCCATCTCCAGGTCGGTTCGCCAGATACTGAACCACCGTCCGCCGCGTTCGCGGGCTCGCTGGTAGAGGATGCTGTCTCCGATCGGGCTCCATTCGGGGAACAGGCCTGTGCCGATCATCCGATTAGAGTTCGCAAGATCTAGCTGGACTGTCCAAAGCTCCCACTGATCGGCCCGAGCGTTATACGCGCAGTAGGCCAGCCGCTTGCCTTCCGGGGCAAAGGAGGGGTGAATCTCGTGCATCGGCGAGTTGGTGAGTTGCCGGGGCCGCCCGCCGTCCAGGCCGATCAGCCACAGATCCCAGTTGCCCGACCGGTTGCTGGCAAAGACCACGGACTTGCCGTCCGGGCTAAAGCAGGGTTCCACGTCCGAGGCCGGATCGGAGCACAGCTGCGTGACCGCCCGGCCGTTGATCGTCTTCAGGTAGATGTCCGGGCGCATCGAATGCCGCGTGGAGGCGAAGACCATCCACTTGCCGTCGGGAGAGACATCCACGTCGAAATCCGCTCCTTCGGTGGTGAAGGTATGCTGCTCCATGGGGGTGGCCGCCCGGGCATGGAAGGGCACCCGGGCTCGCTCGGGGAGTTCGCCGAACAAGGTCAGTTCAGGATCCCCGGCGGTGGGTAGGAGGGGTTCGATCGGTCGGATCTCGGTGGCGACCTGGTCAAGGGGCGGGGCGGGCTCCTCCCGGGAGCAGCCGTTCGGCAGCCAGACTGCTACCAGAAGGGTGGTCGTGGTCCACCATGCTCGTTGCGTGCTCATTGCCTGCCACTTCGTCCGCATACCCGGCGATCGATCACCTTACCGTCCGATAGAACAGCGCCGGATCATCTATCGGCTCTGGATCCAGGCCTCATCACTTGGGTGTCGCCCCGACGCACGTCCGCCGGGTCTGTCCGATAACAAATCTCATATCGACGATCTGGAGGGGATGGCTGAAGGTCTGAGCCCCGAATACCTGGGCTTTTTTACTTCGCGCAAGCCGCCCGGCGCCCTCGGCAAAAACTGCGCGTTTCGGATAGAATGGGGCACGATTCCTTACACTGCGGAGCCGCAGTGAGTTATGAGAGGGGCCGGTGGATTCTCACACCCTGACGGTCATCGAGTTCGATCGCGTTCGGGCCTTGCTGGCCGAACACGCCAGCTGCGCCCTCGGGCGACGGATGGCCGAGAAGGTCAGACCTGTGACTCGCCACGATTTGATCGAACAGTGGCTTGGTCAAGTGGCGGAAATGATCGAGGCCGGGGCGACGATCGAACTGCCCCCCTTCGGGGGTATCCACGATATCCGCGAGGCGGTGCGCGTGGCGGTTCCCCCGCACTGCCTCGAGCCGGACGAGTTTGCCGTCCTGGCCGAAACCCTGGATGCGACCCACGAAGTTGTTCGCTGGGCCTCCAGGCTCCGAGAAGAAGCCGTCCATCTTCGAGCCATCTGCGCACGAGTCAGTGATTTCCGCCCCCTGAGCGAAGCGATCTTGCGGGTGGTGGACAAGAGCGGGCAGATCCGAGATGACGCCAGCGCCAAGCTCAACAGGCTCCGCGTGGATATCGCCAACGCTCGAATCAAGATTGGCCATGTGATCGATCGCCTGCTGCGCGACAGGCACGCGACCCGCTGGCTGCGTTATCCTCAGGCCACGTTTCACGAGGACCGGCTTGTCCTACCCCTGTCCGCCGAGCATCGAGGACGAGTGCCGGGCATCATTCATCGCAGTTCGGATTCTGGGCAGACGCTCTTTGTCGAGCCGGCCGAGGCCGTCGAACTGAACAACCTCATTATCAGCCTCAAGAACGACGAAACCACGGAGGTCAACCGGCTTCTCTGGCATCTGACCCATCAGACTCACCTCAACCAGGCGGCGATCCTGGACACGCTCGACGCTTTGGGTGTGCTCGACCTCGTGGTGGCCAAGGTGCGATTCGCACGTGCCTATGGTCTGACCTGCCCGAGGCTTTCGACGGACCGCAAACTCCGCTTGCAGCGGGCCCGTCACCCTTTGCTGGTGGACATGCACAAGAAGGCCGGCGCCGAGGGCGAGGACGATGACGTCGTGCCGATCGATGTACGGCTCAGCGATGATTTCGACGTGCTCGTGGTGACTGGTCCCAACACGGGGGGCAAGACGGTAACACTGAAGACCGTGGCCATTGCTTGCGCCATGGCCCAAGCCGGCCTGCCCATTGCCGCCGGCGAAGGCAGCGATGTCCCTGTGTATCAGGATGTTCTGGTTGATATCGGTGATGAGCAAAGCCTACAGCAATCACTGAGTACGTTTAGCGCCCACCTGAAGCGGCTCATGGCCATGCTCCAGCGGGCCGGGGCTGATACCTTGATCCTGATCGACGAACTCGGGGCGGGCACCGATCCGGACGAAGGAGCGGCCATTGGACAGGCCATCGTTCAGGAGCTGCTCGAACGTCGCTGCCCGGCGCTGATTACGACCCATCTGGGCGTGCTGAAAAGCGTGGCCTACTCGCAGGCCAGGGCCGAGAACGCCTGTGTCGAGTTCGATATCGAGACTCTCCGGCCGACCTATCGTCTCATCATCGGTGAGCCGGGAAACAGCAACGCAATCAACATCGCCGCCCGCCTGGGTCTGCCCCGCAAGATCATCGAAGCCGCTCGGGGCTACCTCAGCGGCTCGCACGAGCAACTCAGCCGGGCGATCCGGGGTACGCTCACCTCGCGTCGTCAGGCGGAAGCCGCGCGAAGCGAGGCCGAGGCCGCCAAGCTGGCCGCCGATCAGGCCCGCCAGGCGGCCGAGAAGGAGCGAATGGCCCTGGCCGATCAGCAGCGGCAGTTCCAGAAGTGGATCGAGACGGTTTCTGCCCTGCGGCCGGGTGACCGGGTGCACGTCCAGAGGTTTGACCGCCCTGGTCAGGTCGTTAGGGTATTGCTGCATAAGCAGTTAGCGGTGGTGAACCTCGGAGCCATGGAGGTTGAGGTACCGCTGCGTGAGCTGTCGCTGCCTTCCGCGTGACCCTGCGCCAGGTCTGCGGCGAGCCGCCCGCCGTTGCTATGAGTGAACGAAGCCAAACTACGTTCTACCACGCCAGGATCCTGGTCTTGGCCCTGCTGACCGGTGTGGGCACCGGGGCTCTGGCGTTGGCCTTCCGCAGCGGGGTTCACGGTCTTCAGCTATTCAGCAACTGGCTACAGGTGGAGCTGGGCGGCTTTGCGTGGTTGACCCGGCTGACCATGCCCGCCCTGGGGGGCCTCGTCGTCGGCCTACTGCTCTACCGGTACTTGCGGGCTCGTTGCGGGCATGGCGTTCCGGTGGTGATCCACAGCGCCGCCGAGGACCGCCCGCTCGACGATCTCCGAATGGGTGCCGCGGCCGCGAGTTCCATGATTACGCTTGGCTCCGGTGGATCGGCGGGACCGGAAGGCCCGATCGTGGAGCTGGGTGCTGTAACTGGCTCGTACGCCTGGAGATGGAGTCGTTTGGAGAAGCGCGATATCCAGGTCATGATGGGCTGCGGGGCGGCCGCGGGCATGGCGGCGGTGTTCAGCGCGCCCATCGGTGGCGTCATGTTTGTACTCGAAGTTGTCCTTCGCGATTTCCGCATCAAGACATTGGCGCCGGTGATGCTCGCTAGCGTCGCGGCCAGTGTCGTGAATGAATGGGCGTTCGGTCTCGAGCCTGCCATCTACCTGCCTTCGATCCCGGTGGCCGGCCCGAGGCTGCTGCTACTGGCTCTGCCCTTGGCGGTGCTTTGTGCGGCCTTGAGTGTGCTCTATATGCGCTCATCGCAGGCCCTGTACGAGCGTGTGAATCGATGGTCGGTTCCGGTGTGGGTCAAACCGTCGCTGGGAGGCCTGGCCGTCGGGTGCATCGCCGCCTTCGTCCCGCAAGTTCAGGGTGTTGGCTACGACCACATCGAGACGCTCGTTGGCACCTCCCTGCCGCTGTTTCTGGTGGGTATCGTCGTCGTGGCCAAGCTGGCCGCCACCGTGTTGACCTTGTCGAGCGGATGCCCCGGCGGCGCGTTCGCACCTGCGCTCGTGATGGGCGCGGCCCTGGGCGCCTGTATCGGTGGAGCGATGGGCTTCGACCGAGCGGCCGCAGGTCTTTTGGGCATGGCCGGCATGATCGCGGGGACATTTCAAGCTCCGCTTTGTGCCCTGATCATCATGATGAAGCTGGGGCACTATGAGCTCGGCCTGATTGTCCCGCTGATGTGTGTGGCGGCCCTGTCCGCATGGATTGTGCAGCGGCTAGTGCCGGGGAACATGTACGACCTGAGTCTGCTGCGGCGGGGCTTGGACCTCGGGGCGGCTCGGGGGGTGAGGGTTCTTCTGGAGGGTCGCCGGGCGGCGGAGATCATGCGTCGGCCGGTAGCGACCTTCTCCTTCAACGCTTCTTTGGGATCGATGCTGGACGTCGTGTCACGCAGCGGGCAGGAGAGCTATCCCGTGGTGAGCGAGCAGGGTGATCTTCTGGGTGTGGTCAATATGCCCACCATCCGGCACGCCCTTCGGACCGGAAGTCTCGACGGTCTGGTGCTGGCCTGCGATCTCCTGTCGCCTGCCCCGCCGGTCGTACATCCGGATACCGAGCTCACGGAAGTCTGGCGATTGTTCCAGACTTGCCAGGCTACAGAGTTGCTTGTCGCCGAGCCAGGGCCGGATGGGCGCGTGGCTACCCAGCTGGTGGGGTGGATTCGCGAGGGAGACATCCTCTAAGCCCGTCGAATCATAAAATCTTAATCCTCAGTAGGTTATGATGTCCAGGCCTTCCGCTGGGGGGCGTTGATGCTTGGTACGGCGATTCGATCGTTCAGGGCACGCAGCATTGCGGTGCTTCGTCGGAAGTTTATTCATCTTCATAGGTTATGTTCGCTTGAGGCGACGTGCCTTTGAGGGTCATCGTCACCGGGCAGCCCTTCGCTACAGACGATCCGGTCGTTACAGTCGTCATACTCTGCCGGTATTTGCGTTGGTGGGGACGTAGGCGAGGTATTATAGGGCAGAGGGCCTGGTGACGGGCTGGACGGCACGATGGATGCTACGTGCGAGGCGGAGGGCGGGTATGCCCGGAGGGAGGTCTGAGGCGTGCGGACGTGGGTGCTGATTACCTCAAGCCTGGTGATGTTCGCCGTCGCCGGCTGCGGCCCTGATCGGCACGGACCGGCCGGGCGCTGTTTCCAGCGGCATTCGGTTGCCGCGGAGAAGCCGCAGGGCACCCCGGTGGCGAAGCGGGAGCGCGGCTATGCCTCCGCCCTGCTTTTCGATCGCCGGCCCGGTCTTCATTCCGGGTCGGACTTTGCCTGCCGGAGTGACTGGCCTTCGACTCCGTCCTTCTACTCTCCAGGCCAGGTGATGGTGTTCAACGAGCGATTCATCGACTACCAGGGCCGCGGTTTCGATGGATCGCAGAACACTTACCGCCGATTTGACTCGCAGCGAGTCGGCGTCGGTTTCAAGTGAGCCCGAATCCTGGCATTACCGGTTGGCGCATCGTGAGCGGACATCGAAACTCACAGCTGATTTCACTTCCGGCTGCTCCCCGTCTGGACGGGGTTTTCCTTTTTGTGGCCCTGTTTGGGTGAGCAGGGCTCGTCCCGGTTCCTGGATCGTATCGGTTGGCCGATTTCGCGTTTGGACGTTGCGACGTTTCGCCCTTTCCCTCTTGACCAGGGACGGTTTTCCGCTATATTCGAGCGTTGTTTTCCACAAGCGGAGCAGTGGCGTACTGGGCCGCAGGTTCTGGAAAGAAGCGCGATGCACGGACGCGACCTGGGTGGTCATGGTGTGGTGCACCTGCCCGGCCGCCCCCCCCCATATGTCTGAGGGATTCACAATGCGACGAGATACGACAATTGCCATCGGTGTGGCTGTCCTCTTGATTGTTCTTGGAACCAGTTATCTGGTTTGGGGCAACCGGGGCAGCTCGGCGAACAAGCCTGGGGGCGCCGCCGGCAGTGGCGACACGAGCGGAGCGACCGCCGACCAGGACAAGAACGGCAAGCCGACTCTGACCGGCGCGGCCCAGAAGACGGCCACCGGCGGAGCGCCCACGCTGGCCAAGCGTCCGGATTCGGCTGCTCCGACGGGGCCGAGGACCGGGGGCTTCGACGCGTCCTCTTCCCCGATTTCGCCGATGGTGCGAGACACGGCGCCGCTGACGCCGCGGCCCAGGCCGGCGGAAACGACGATCCCGGGAAGCGGCGCGACCGGAGCCTCGGGCTACGGCCTGACGGGCTCAACGGGCTCGACCGGCTTCGGCGGGACCGCCACCCCCCTGGCCGGGACTAGCTCACCGGGATCATCGTTCCCGGATGCCGCGAGATTACCGTTGGGCACAGGGGGCAGCTCGACCTCGTTTGGCAGATCCTCGGCCCTGACTCCTGGCCCGATGCCCAGAACCGCGACGCCGACGACCCCCTCGGTCGGGGTGTTGCCCCCCGCCCCCGGACTATCCGCGTTGCCGCCAAGCACCCGTCCGTCGGTGGGCATGACATCGCCCATCCGCGTCGGCACGGTTGATCCCTTGGCCACAACGACCAAGACCCTCGACAGATCCTTGACACCCTCGCTGACCGGCCCGGTCGATTCGACCTTCAAGCCTGCATTGACGACCACCGGCAAGACGACTACCCATGTCATCCAGTCCGGCGACACCTATTCCTCACTGGCCCTCAAGTACCTTGGTCATAGCAAGTATGCCAACCTGATTGCCAAGGCCAACCCCAACATTGATCCTCGCCGGCTGAGGCTCGGCGCCAAGCTGAATATCCCTGCGGCCCCTGAGACGGCCACAGGTGGGTCGAAGGACGTGGCCAGTTCGGCGACCGACTCCGCCTTGAAGGCCGCGACCACGACGGCCAAGCCACTTACCGCTACCACGGCCAGGAGGGTGGCAGACCCGATTCCGGCCGATCGAGCCTACAAGGTCTCGGCCAACGAGTCCTGGTCCTCTCTGGCCAGGCAGTGCTATGGAGACAGCTCCCGCTGGATCGAGTTGTACGAGCTGAACAAGGACCGCGTACCCAGAACGCGCAGTTTCGCGTTGCCGGCCGGTACGATCATCGAGCTGCCCGCAGGCGTGAAGATTAACAGGCCCGCGGACGAGAAGAAGACCGATGACAAGACGACCGTGAAATCCTCGTGATTTCGCGTTGTGCCGGTCTTTCATGACCGGCCGGACGGATCAGCCATGGCTTCCAGCGACCTCTTCGCCGGAAGCCGTGTGCGTTTTGACCGATGCGTGTTCATCGTCGCGAGGGCCTCACGACTCGCCCGGTCCTGCCCGCGAATCGACGTGGTCCGCGATCCCGAGGAATACCGAGGTTCTAACTGCGACGTGCGGGCCTCTCAACGGGCCGGGCGGTTTCCGGGTACTTGGCTTTCGAGGCTGATGTCCTCGGCGTGTGGCGTGCGGAGCTGGGAGAGCGCCTCAGGTGTGCAGTTCCACGACGTCGCGATCGTCGAGCACATGGGTGGCGTGAACCTGCTGGCCATTGAATACCTTCTCGCCCCAGATGCGGGCATGCTTGAGGTGATCGGCGATGTCCTTGTGGATCATCCGGGCCAGTTCGCCGACCGTGCTGCCGGCCGGCAGGACAAACGGTTTCTCTCTGTCGGGCGGTTTTCCCGGTAGTTTGGTGTAGACACGAATCACGCCCAGCAGACCGAACAAGTGGGCGAGCATCTCCTTGAGTCCTTCGCCGGTGAGGGCGGAGACGGGCATCATCGGTGGCGGGCCGGTGCGCAGCTCACGGAGTACCTCGAGGTTGGCGGCCGCGGCGGGCAGGTCGCATTTGTTGCACACGATCAAGGCGTGCGGACCGACAGCCAAGCCGGGTTCAGATACATCGTCCTCCCTTGCGGCGCCGGCCTCGTCGTCGCCGCTGGCCCGATCCCACTGCAGGCCGTGGGATCGGAGGATGGCGAGTAGCGTGTCGACGTCTTCGAGTACGCTGTCGGCCGCCAAGTCGACTACCAGCAGCAGGGCGTTGGTGTTGCGGATCGCCCCCAGCATTCCCGGCGGCATGTGGTCGGGCGTCAGCGGCGGCAGATCAACCAACTCGATGGGCACATCCTCGTGATGGGCCATGCCGGGTACGGGCAGGACCGTGCCAAACGGGAAGTCGGTGATCTTGACGGCGGCCTTGGTCAGGCACCCGACGATCGAGGACTTGCCGCTGTTGGGCAGACCGAGGAGCAGGGCCTGCCCGCCGCCTTGGGGCGGAATGTGGTACGGATCGACTGCGGCCCCTTTCTTCTTCGCCGGGGCCTCGCGAAGCTCGCTGATCCGCCGCTTGATATCCGCCTGTTTCTTCTCGCTGGCCTTGTGCTTGGGTATGGTCCGGAGCATTTCCTCGAGAGCGGCCAGCTTCTCCTCGGGCGTGTGTGCCTGGCGATACTTGCGGTCCGCCTCGAAGTAGTCGGGAGTCAGGTTCAAGGCCATGGCGGGGATTATACCGCGGCAGCGGGAGATCGGGAGCGGCGATCGGAGAACCGTCGGCGAGCGGCGGTCGGCTGGCAGCAGGCCACGGAGGCCGCTATTCAGCAATGACGCAGATTCGGATCCGGCCCTGGGTGAAAAAAGGCGCAACTTGCGGTAAGTCAGACGGGTCTCGATCGTCTAATATGGTCGCTGATGTCGAACATCCGGGCGATCCCAGCGGACCGCACGACCAGCCCCGCCGAGTCTGACGAGGAACGGCTCGTCGAAGGATTCGTGGCCGGGGACCGCTCGGCTTTTGACCGGCTGGTGGACCGTTATCAGGCCCGGGTGGCGGGGATGGCCTATCGGCTCCTAGGCTGGCCGGAGGACATCGACGACGTTGTGCAAGACGTGTTTGTCGCCGTTCTCAAGGGGTTGCCGAGCTTCCGCCGCGAGGCCCGGTTCTCGTCTTGGCTGACCCGGATCGTGGTCAATACCTGCCGGTCGCAAGGGCGTCGTCGCCGGCTGGTCTTGCGGTGGTTCCCGCGGCTGCAGGCGAAGGAGGCGGTCCTGGACGGGCTGAGCCACCGGACGGTGGCGGAGCAGCCGCCCTTGGCGGACCGCGAAGTGTTGGATCGCGTTCGGGCGGCTGTTCGGCAGATGCCGGAGATATATCGAGAGGTGGTCGTGTTGCGGTATCTCGAGCAGATGAGTTGCGGCGAGGTGGCGGAGGTTCTGGCGGTTTCGATCAATACGGTGGAGGCCCGGCTGCACCGGGCGAGGAAACGACTGAGGGAGTTGTTGGGTGATTTAGCGGATGATGGAGAGCGATCGTGAGCCAGGATCGGATCGAGCAGTTGTTGAGGCAAAGTGATCGGCTGGCGGGTCCGCCGCCGCTGCTCGCGGGCCGTCTGTCGGATCGGGTCCGAGCGCGGGTCAAGCGGCAGCGGTGGTGGCGAATCGCAGGCGGGTCGGTGGCGGCCGTAGCCGGAGTGGCGGCGTGTCTGGCGCTGCTGCCGACCGTGCCGTGGGGGCAACCGAGCGAGGACGGCCGCCCCATCGTCCAGGTCGACGGTCAGGGGCCGACATCGCGGAAGACCAACTTGGCTGCCGTTCAGGAACAAATCGCGGCTTTGCGTGCAGAGATCCGGCAGCTTCGCGGTGAGCTTCGGGCGGCCCTCGCGGACAACCGGATGCAGGCCGGAGCTGAGCAGGCGGCTCTTGTCGACAAGGCGGCCGACGCCCCCATGGCGGACACGCTGGCTCGGTTCGACCAGGAGCTAGAGCGGACGGCCTTCCTGATGGTCTACCAGGCGGACCGGGCGTACCGCGAGCTTAACCTGCGCGACGCCGCAGCCCGCTCGTACCGGCAGACGATCGAGCTATTTCCAGGCACGAACGCCGCGTCCGTCGCCCGGAAGCGGCTGGTGGAACTTGAGACTTCGAAAGGAGATCGACTATGAGTTCGCTGAATCGCATGACGTTCGCCATTCTCGGTGGGTTGACGATCGCGGCTGTGGCAGTGGCGGCCGAACCGACCGCGCCGCCGGCCAAGCCGAAGCTCACGCCCGGGCAGGAGGCCAGTTGCCTGGTCAAGATCACCTGCGATCCGGCGGTGTTACCGCTGACGCCCGAAGTCGTCGGAGCGCTCCTCAAGAGCAGCCCGGTGGTCAAATCCGCGCTTCGAAGTGTCTACGGTGAAGATGTGGTCGACATTGGTGACGTGATCTTCGAAACGATGGGAGGAACCGTATCAGGTGGGCAAGCCGGGGCGGGACTCGGCGGGTTCGAGGGCGGTGGCGCAATGATGGGTGGAGCTTCGCCGTACGGCCCGAGCGGCCCGAGCTATGGAGTGCCTGGGGGCGCTTCCCGTGGACGTGGGTTTGGCAGGCCGGCGGCGGCCGGTGGCATGGAGGAGATGATCGGAGCGCCGAATAGGGCGGCCGAGACGTTTGCCACCATGACGATGGACGATTCGGGCATCCACAGCGAGATCACGCTCCTGGGCACGGTGCATGTCTCCATGCCGACCGACGGGGGCGCGAATGAGGTTCTCCTGGCCATCTGTGAACGGCTGCGAGGCGCACTGACGGAGGTTCACAGGATGGAGCTCGGTCGAGCCGAGGAGACGATGAAGCTTGCGTCGAAGGAAGTCTCGATTGCCCGGGACAATCTCCGCCGCCTGCAGGAGACACGGCGTGCGCTCCTGGACAAGGCTCGCCAGGTGGAGTTGACCCGAGAAGCGGTGGTGGAAATGATCCGGCGGCTGGAGACTGAGAAGCAGGAGGTTTCCCTGAAATACGATACCACCCGGATGCGCAAAGAGGCGCTTGAGCGGCAGATCGCGGAGGTTGGCGTCAGGATCAAGGAGTTGCGGGCGGCGCCCGAGCATCCCAGCCTGGTCGCCGCTCGAGCCAAGCTGGATGCGCTTCGCCAGAAGGTTGAACACATCAAGCTACAGGTGACGAGCGGTGTGGTCCCCACCAGTGAGGCGAATAGCGCGGCAGCCGAACTGGCGGCCGCTCAAGCGGAGTTGGCGGCCAGGACCGAGGAAATGATCGCGGCCCAAGGCGGGAGCCACGTGGCCAAGCTCAACGACGAACTGGGCGAGATCTCAATCCAGATGACCGAGTGCATGGGCCGTCTCGACGTACTGGAGAAACGTTTACACGAAGCGCGGCCGCTCCTCGACGCGACCGATACCTACGAGGTGGATATTGTGCTGGAGTGGCCGCTGGCACGTCAGTCGTATGAGCGTGCCCGAGCCTTTCAGGAGAGCGTCGAACGCCGATGGCGTAGTATCCGCCCGCCGACGGTGACGGTGGTGGGCGAGAAGTAGACGCCCCGCTCCGAGGGCCAGGTTCCATTGTTGTGCCACAAGCGGTTTGAGCGGCACCGGCGAGTTCCGGCTTCATCCGTCCGGCCTCGAGGCGGGTGAGGCCGTCTTTACGGAGGTTGGCACAACTGGTTAAGATGCCGGCCATGAAAACAACACATTCCGCCCGTATCGGAAAGAGGCTCGCCGTCGCCCTCATCCTGGCCGGTCTGTCCCCCGCAGGGGCCAGAGCCGAGATCCGCCTGCCTGCGGTGTTCGGCAGTCATATGGTTCTGCAGCAGGACCTGCCGCTGACGATCTGGGGATGGGCTCAACCCGAGGAGACCGTCACCGTGCAGTTCCTCACCGAGAGCGAGCAGGTCAAGGCCAACGACCGCGGCGAGTGGCGGGTCACGCTTGCCCCGGCCGACGTCGGAGGCCCGCACACCCTGACGGTGAGCGGCTCCAGCACGGTCAAGTTCGAGGACGTCATGGTCGGCGAGGTGTGGCTGTGTTCCGGGCAATCCAACATGGAGATGGGAGTGGCCGCCTGCAAGGATGCAGAGAAGGAGATCGCCGACGCCGACCATCCGGGCATCCGCCTGCTGAAGGTGGCCAAGAAGTGGGCGCCCGTGCCGCAGCAGGACATCGGCGGTGGGTGGAAACCCTGCTCGCCCAAGTCCGTGGCCGAGGGCGGCTGGGGCGGCTTCTCGGCGGCGGCCTACTACTTTGGGCGTGAGTTGCACAGGCAACTCGATGTCCCCGTGGGTCTGATCGATTCCAGTTGGGGCGGCACGGTGATTCAAACCTGGACACCGCCCGAAGGCTTTGCGGCCGTCCCGGCGCTGAAGGCGGACTATGAACGGGTGCAACTCGGCGATCCGCGCACGCCGCTTCATCAGCAGCGGCTGGAGCAGGTTCTCGCGGAAACCCAGCAGTGGCTGGAGGCCGCCAGGAAGGCCCTGAACGACCGCGGGCTTGTTCCGCCCATGCCGACCTATCCGGGGGAGCTGCAGCCGCCGAGCGACGTCCAGCATGCGACGGCGCTCTATAACGGCATGATCCACCCGCTTTGTCCGTTCACCCTGCGCGGGGCCATCTGGTACCAGGGCGAATCCAACCTCGGCGAGGGCCGGCATTACACCGAGCGGATGAAAGCCCTGATCAGCGGCTGGCGGCAACTCTGGGGGCTGGACGAGTTGCCGTTCTACTTCGTCCAGATTGCACCATTCAACTACGGTGGCAACCCGGAGACCGAGGCCCTGTTCTGGGAAGCCCAACGGGCCGCCGCCGAGGAGATCCCGAACACCGGCATGGTCGTCATCAACGACATTTCCAACCTCCGCGACATCCATCCCAACAACAAGCAGGACGTCGGCAGACGACTTGCCCTATGGGCACTGGCCAAGACCTACGGGCGCACGAACGTGGTGTACTCCGGGCCGGTGTACAAGGCGATGAGTATCGAGGACGACAAGATCCGCGTGACGTTTGACCACGCCGGCGGCGGATTGGCCAGCCGCGACGGCCAGCCGCTGACTTGGTTTGAGATCATCGATGCCGAGGAGGGCGGCTTCGTCAAGGCCGAGGCCAAGATTGACGGGGCAAGCGTGATCGTTTCCTCGCCGGAAGTGAAGAAGCCGGTCGCGGTCCGATTCGCCTGGAGCATGCTCGCCGAACCCAACCTGATGAACGCCGAAGGCCTGCCCGCCGGGGCCTTCCGTGCCGGCAACGTGCCGGTTCGCGATCCGCTGGTGATGAACGTACCCGAGGCCAGACAATACCGATTGGTCTACGATCTCGATCTGGGCAAGCTCGGCGAGACCATCAACTACGATGCGGATCACCGTGCCGGGATCACCCGGTCCTTTGATCGAATCGCCTACTTTGTCGAGCTGACTTCCGGCGAAGATGTTAAATACCTCTACGTGTCCATGGATGCCTTCACCGACGACCTGGGCAAGATCGGCGTGCCGACGGTCGCCTCCCAGGCCAGCTTCCAGCAGAACGTGGCCAACATGAACGTCTTTTCCAACGTCCAGGGCATCGTTACCGGTACGGGCCTGGCCGATGGCAACATCGAATTCTGGCCGCACAATTATGCTGCCACCAACGCGGCCAAGGTGCCCCAGGCGTCGTCGAACGTGTACGATTTTGGTGACCAAATCGCCGACCCGGTGGCCGGCTACGGCTCGATGCAGGTCCACAACCACAAGGCGAAGCAGACACTTTTCGCGATCAACCACTGGCGGGCCGGGCAGGGCGCGGACCTCGGCATCGGCAACAGACCCAAAGACAATCCCGACTGGACGTTTTCCTCCAACGCAGGTTCATACTCCGCCAAGCGTCTCCGCGTGCTGGTGCGGTGCAAGTGAGGACAAATAAGGAAGCAGGCGACCCGCCGTTCGAAGACCGCGGATCGCCTGCCCCGGTACGGTGGCCATAGGGCCGATTATCGTTCGCGCGGCTGGGCACGCTCGGAACGCGGGCCCGCTCCGAGAGGTGCACCCGGCCCGGAGGTAAGATCTTCCTTTCGCCCCGCGCTCTCCTCAAACGTATCGGTCAGGTGCTCCAGTTCGTTTTCCACGAGCTGAGCCTTGTTGGCCTGCTGCTTCGCCAGCCGTTCTTTGGCCTTTTCGATTCGCCTCTGGAGATCGCGAATCTCCAGCTCGAGCCGGGCCTGGCGGACGTCAAACCGCTGTTCAAGTAACCGGCGGATCTTGATGCGGATGCTTTCCCTCGCCGCCTCGGACGGAGCATCCCGATACCCGCGCCGGCTCTCCATCAGTTTCATCTCGATCCGGTGTTCCTCGATGAGCTTGCCGCCCAGCTCGGGGTCGTTTTTCTGTATGCGCATGAGCCGCAGCAACGGCCAGGCGATCCGTTGCGGAACGCGGCCCGCCCTGAGCCGGTCACTCAGTTCGGGGAAGTGTTCCTTGATGAAGTCCTGCAGGCGTTCTTGCTCCTCGGCGGTCAGGAAGTCGCGATCGTCGCCGGCGTCGCCCGCACCGCCCATGTAACGCGGCCCCCGCGGTCGCTCCTCACCGGTCCCGGCAGCGGTCTGTTCCGAACGATCGCCGCGTTCACGCCAGCCTTCGCGTCGCCCGCGTGTTTCTCTCTTGCCGATGCCGTCGGGCTCAGGGTCGTCGCTACGCTTGGCCGCCGCCCGGTCGTCAGCCGACGGCGGTGTTGCCGGCTCACCCACCGAGGATTGAACCAGCCCGCCGGCAGCCCATACGCCGAGAACCGCGATCGCCAAGCCCCGTAACCAGTGCGATCCCCTCGTCGGTCTCATCCCACCGCTCCTGCTTGGGTGCTCTCCAGTCGGCCGAGAACATCGATCGGCCCGGATTCGAAGAGATCATCGATCCTCTCGCCAATATCGTCCAGCACGTCCTGGACACCGTCGTTCGCCGTTCGGGCCCGGCCGAGCCCCTCCTCCAGGCTCTCGAGATCCGTGTCGATCGCCGCGGTCAGCGGATCGCCGGCCCAGACGTTGTTTGCGGCCTCGACAAACAGGGTCAGCGGATCGATACTCAGGGTGTACGATTTGGACTCATGGTCTGCGATACTGTTCGTCGGCCGGGAGCCTGGCCAGCCCGCCTGATGCAGGCACACCATGCCGATCACGATGGTCGCGGCAGCCGCAACGGGAAGGCGGAACCGCCAGCGGCGGAAGGTGCCTGCCCAACCGCCCGATACCCGGCTCAGTTCGGCCCGTACCGCCCGGCAGACGCGCGCCCGGGTGGCCGAGTCTGGAGTGGGTGAAGCCTGGTCGTCGAACCAGGCTTCGTTCAGCTCTCGCCGGACCGCAACTCCCAAACACTCCCGGGTGCCCGGCGGCGGCAGGACATCAAGCGAGTCGGACCAAGTCGTGAGCATGGCCTCGACTTCGTTCTCGAGTTGTCTCAGGTCCGGGTTCATGACTTCCGTGCCTCTTCGTCGTTCATCAGTTCCCGCAGCCGGCTCAGCCCTCGATGGGCCCGAGCCAGCGCCGTGCCCAATGGCGTGCCCATCACATCGGCGATCTCGCGAAAACTCATCCGCGAGAAATGCCGCAGCACGATCACCTCTCGCTCGCCGGCCGACAGCCGCTCAATCGCTCCCTGGAGCCGGTCAACCTGTTCGGATCGGGGCACCAGTTCACCAGGGTCCTCGGCCGACGGGTCGGGCAAACGAGCGAGCAGCCCCGCCTCCTCATCGCCCTCATCCTGATCCAACGCCGTCGTCCGAGCCCGCCGCGCCCGCCGCACCCGATCGCGGACCAGGTTGGTGGCGATCCGGAAAAGCCAGGCGTCGAATCGCCCATCGTGCTGGTACTCGCCAATCCGCCGAACCAGCCGCACGAAAAGATCCTGAAGCAGGTCATCAGCATCATCCCGCCGCCCCGTCAGCCGGTAGAAGTACCCATACAACCGGTCGCTGTACGCCTCGATGAGCACATCAAAGGCGCCAGGATCCCGCTGCTGGGCCCGGGCGATCACCTCGGCGATTCGTTCGGCTTCCATGAGCACGACAGCTTAGGGTATGAACGCACCAGACACCAAGTCATTGCCGGACAGAAGGAAACGCGTCAAGCCGTCGTCCGTCCGAAGAGCCAGCACTGCGGTCGTTCGAGTGGAGCATTAAGCGTCACTGTTTTGCGTATGTGGGTACTTTGAATCCGCGGGTTTTGTGAACCCTGGGGCCACCTGGCTCAGCCCAAGCCGTCTTTCTGGCCCCCAAGCAGCAGCCACGAGGTGCGGTCTTTCGCCCGCGGTTCATCGGGCTGGGCCCGGTTCAGAACATGGTGTGCCACCCGGCGCCAAGTTGGGGGTATGTACAGTCGGGCTTGCCCGTGCAGTCTGGGCTGCCCACAGAGCCCTGAAGGTGGTATGCTGCGGATATGGTAGGAATGCGTTGGATATGGATGTTATTGATTTGTCTGGCCGCCGGCTTGGCCGGCTGTTGTGATCCCAGGCACAAGCAGGCGGTGGCGGAACGCGTGGACGGCATGGCCAGCACCTTGCAGGCTCTGGGCAAGCACGAGATCCACCGGGGCGAGAACCTTCGGAAGACGTCTGACTTGGCCGCCCAGGAATGTGGGGAGGACGTTGAGCGCATGTCGGAAGCGCCGGCGGCCATCAAGGAACGCATCGAGGAGGATCTTGAGCACTGGCGGGACCGGGAGCCCTATCGGCGGCGCGTGTTTCAGGAAGAGATCGAGGGCCACCCGGCAAACATCGAGCGTGATCTTCCGCACGTTCTCTACTGAGGTCGCCGACCGAGACCCGTCCGCCCGTATCCAAGCGGTCAGGAGCAGCGAATCATGATCCAGTGCCGGGATTGCGAGCATTTCGTCCGAGGCCCGGGAAGCCAAGCCGGCTTCTCGTGTGACCCCTTCTCGACCATCAAGGAACCCGAGTGCCTGGTCAAGTGGCAGCTGATCAAGCTGGACATGATGGTTCAGGCCTACCAAGCCACGGTCGAGGTTTACCGGAAGCTGGCCCCACTCCAGGAGAAGATGATTCGTCACATGGAGCGGGAGATGAAAGACATCGATGAGGCCGACAGCTGGAAGACCGATGCAGACGATGGGGATGATCCGACGGATGAGGACGACTCCAACGACGACGCCCGAGGCGGAGGTCGCGATTGGCGGTAGTTGCTCCGCGGCGGATCTCCGTACCGCACGATGATGTCGAGACAACAAAACGAGCGCCCGAGAGGACTTTCCCGGGCGCTCGTTGGCTCATTTGCCTGAACACAGGTCATGGAATTCGGCGGTCGAGCTCACGGCAGCAAAAGCGAATCCGTGTTCCAGGAGGCCCGGCCGCGAGTCAGGCCGTAGCTCGCATCGGTTGACGGCGACAGATCCGTCACCGGCGCGACACCCTTCTCATCCAGCGTGCCGTAGATGAAATCGTCATCTGCGCCGACCTTGGGGTTATTGGCCCACTTGGCGTGTCCGTCCAGGTAGGCCACGACCTGGCCCTCCGACTTGTGGTTTCGCGAGTTGACGCTGAACGCATTGCCGTTGTAGGTGCCCTTGCCCTTCCTGAGGGCGGCCATGAAATTCGCGCCACCGGTCTGATCGTTGATCGGGGGGGCAAAGCCGCCAACGCTGGTGTTCACCTTGTACTGGTATTCACCTCTTCCCCATTTTACCGGACCGCTGGAGGTGACCACGGGAGAAGCGATGAAGTTGGAGTAGGGACTGCGGTCGGCGGCAATGGCCTTGCGCGGGTCCTGGGTGCTCTTGAGCACGCTGCCATAGGTGGTCTGGTTGGCCGTATGACGCTGGGTAACCTGGAAGGAATAGCTGAAGTCGGTCATCTCGTTGGCTCCCGAAGGCGCCGTGGTCGAACCTCCCGCGTCCCACCCGGCATTCAGCTCGGTGTCAAAACCGCTGAAATCGTACATCTGGTACTGAGCACCCGTTGTGGGGTGCATCGGCAACGGTTCGCTGCCATTGGGTTTGTGTCGTAGCGTACCGGCGCTGGGGCAGGTGAACTGCTTGGGCTGCATGTAGGCCTTCTTGCCATTGATCAGGAGCAGGTAGGCTGCCCGGGTGGCGCTACGGGGTTCGTTGGCTCCGGTGCCGGACCAGCCGGTGGAGCCGGGGGCCTGATAGGCAGGGTAAGGCCGGATGTCGCCGACGATGGTGCATTTGGCCTTGGCGGCGGTGTCGACGATGCCGTTGTTCTGCGGCGTACTGGGGAGGGTGCCGGTGTACGACTCGGAATAGACCAGCGATTGCCGAGCGTAGAAGCCCAGGTTGGAGGCGCAGGCGGTTCGCCGAGCCGACTCGCGAGCCCGGTTCAACGACGGGAGCAGAATGCTGATCAGCAGGGCGATGATGGCCACCACGACCAGCAGCTCGATCAGGGTAAAGGCACGATGGTCTCGGTTTCGCATGACAAATCCTCCTCGAATGAGTCCTGGTATCCAAACGAGCGGGCTACTGTACCGCCCCGGACCAGGTTCGCCAACCCTTTTGGAGCCGACTTGGCCGAACCACAGTACGCCTGGGTGGTCAGGTCGGTTGCAGAACGACAATTCGACCTTGCATCCCGCGTGCCAGCGAGACAGGCCGGTTTCCGGGTCAGGAGCCGTCTCTGCCCTGCGGGGCAGGGCTTCGGCGTGGTTGAAACCAACCGGGGGGCGGTTGAAATGAACCAATTGACGGTCGGAGGCCTCGTGCTCCTTTCAGTCGTCTTTGACTTGCCGTCTGGACAACGCCAATAATCGGGTGGCGAGGCGTCGGTGTTGACGGCCTCGCCCGCGGCAGGGGGGACGCATGCGCCATTACGCCATCCTCGGTTCGTTCCTTCTCTGCATCCTCTTGATATGCAAGGGATTAGGTGTTTCCTGGGTCGATGGGTGGCGGCTGCCGGCAGCCGCCGCCGGAGAGGTGAACTTCGACGGCCAGGATCTGCCCGAATCTGGCGAGTTGGCCACACTCCAGGCCCGGACGGGCGGACCGGGAGCCACGGTCTTCGGGTATCTGCCCTACTGGGAGAAGACCGCCGCGCTGCGTTATGACCTGCTGACGCACGTCGCCTGCTTCTCGGTTGAAGCGAACGCGGATGGCTCGATCTCCAATTCCCACGGCTGGCCCTGGACCTCGGTCATCAGCACCGCCCATCAGAACGGGGTCAAGGTGATCCTCGTGGTCACCCAGTTTGACCCTGACACGACGCTGGCTCTGATCACCAACGCGGCGGCCAAGAGCAACTTCTTCGTCAACCTCAAGGCGCTCATGCTGGCCGGTCAGTCGGACGGCGTGAACATCGACTTTGAGGGCAGCGGCACCTACCGTTCCCACATCAATGGTTTCATGGCCGACCTGACCAGCTACCTGCACGCGGAGATTCCGGGCAGCGAGGTGACTTTCGCGGGCCCGGCGGTCAACTGGGGCGGCGGGTGGGACTTGGCCGGCTTGGCCAGCAGCTGTGATGGCATCTTCATCATGGGGTATGACTTTTACGGTTCGTGGAGTTCCACCTCCGGTCCGTGTGCGCCGCTGACCGGGGGCTCGTACAACATCACCAACACGGTGTACACCCAGTACGAAGAGGTGACCCAGAACAACCCGCAGAAACTCATCCTGGGGGTACCCTATTTCGGCAAGCACTGGACGACGGCTACGTCGGATCCTCGCTCCGCCGTGAAGGCCTACATCGGTTCGGCCTTCTACTCATCCGCTCGGGCCCAAGCAGAGACATACGGCCTGTTATGGGACGCCGCTTCGCAGACACCGTGGTACCGCTATCACGATGGAGCCGACTGGCATCAAGTGTGGTTCGACAACGCGGACAGTATTCGGCTCAAGTTCCAGTTGGCGAAGAACGCGGGGCTGCAAGGCGTGGGCATGTGGGCGCTGGGCTATGACGCCGGTCGAACCGAGTTGTGGAACGTGATCCGTGACGAGTTTGTGCTCGCCTACCGGCCGGACCTGGACGCGACCCTGATTGCCCAGTCGTTTCCCCCGACCCTGACCTGTGGTGAGACTGCCGAGGTCTGGGTTGAGTACACGAATATCGGCGGCGAAGCGTGGAGCCAGGGTTTGGTGAACCTGGGCACGTGGAGTCCACAGGATCGGGCCAGTTCGTTCTACACCGAGGGTGATTGGATTGGCCGTACGAGGCCTACCGGCATGGACACGGCCCGATGCGAGCCGGATGGCTCCTGCCGATTCACCTTCACGATCACCGCACCGAAGATGGCCGGTGTGTACAACGAGTCGTGGCGGCTGGTTCAGGAAGGAGCGGCCTGGTTCGGCGACACCGGGGCGACGTTCCAGATTACCGTGCTGCCTCTGCCGATTCCCGGCGATTTCGATGAGGACCGGGACGTGGACATGGAGGATTTCGCGTTCCTGCAGAAGTGCCTGAGCGGGTCGGGCGTCACCCCGAGCGCGGCCTGCGAGGCGGCCGACCTGAGCGGGGACGACGATGTCGATGGTCAGGACGCACTGCTGCTCAAGTCATGCATGAGCGGATCGGGCATCGAAGGCAATCCGGACTGCCTGTGATCGGCCAGTGCAGCTGGGCTATTCACCGTGATTGGGGCGCGGAGCATCGATCCCTTGGCTTGGTGGAAGTTGACTGTCGCTGAGGGTACTTTCCAGTTATCATTACTTCGCAGGAATGCGATCAGGAAACTGAGCCTGTGCCCGCGGGTCACTGCAGCCAGCACCGTTCGTTTGGGGGAAGAAGGCGTATGCGAGCCTACGGATTCCATGGCCTGAAGAACCGGCGATTGGTCAGGTTGTCGCTCTTGCTGCTTCGACAGCTGTTCGCGGGCTCGTCTCTGCTCACTTTGCTCGCCGGTACCGGCGTTGAGGCCACGGCCATACGGATCATGCCGCTGGGCGATTCCATTACCGTGGGAGTCGGCGACGATAGCAACGGGGGCTATCGCGGCCCCCTTTATCAGATGCTCATCAGCACGACGTCCGCGGTGGATTTTGTCGGCAGCCAGATCGGGGGCACGATCACGGACCGCAACCATGAAGGGCACAGCGGCTGGCGGGCTGACCAGATACGGGACAGCATTCCCGGTTGGCTAACGGCCGCGCCCCCGGACATCATTCTTCTTCACATCGGCACTAACGACATCACCCAGGGGCAACAGGCGCCCGGCACGGTGACCGAGATCGGGGAGATCCTGGATTTCGTCGACTCGTACGAGACGAACCACGGCACCCCCATTACCGTCGTCCTGGCCCGTATCATCAACCGCAGCAACTCCCTGGATGCTCTGGGCCTGGAGACCACCGCCCTCAACACCTCGATCGCGTCCATGGCTGCCGCCCGGATCGCCGCAGGTGATCGGCTGGTGGTGGTTGACCACGAATCGGCCCTTTCCTATCCCGGTGACCTGGCCGATTCTGTTCATCCCAATCCCAGCGGTTACCAGAAAATGGCAGCGGTCTGGTACGAGGGGCTACAGCCGCTGCTCAGAAACAGAGGAGAGTTCGTCAGCGACACCATCCCGAGAGCGATGGTGCCGGGCACGATCTATGAATGCAGCGTGACCATGCACAACTCCGGCCTCGAGGCCTGGCTGTGCTGGCCGGCGGGAACCATGCTGACCATAGGGCAGACTGCTGGGCCAATAGCCCACAAGCTGATTCCATACCCCTACTACGAGGTCTACACCAATCCCTGCCAGATCGACGTTGGCCGGGAATGCACTTTCCCCTTCACCGTCAGCGTGTCAGCGGATACGCCGTTCGGGGATTACGAAATCAGCTGGCAGATGAAGGACGGCAGCGAGTGGTTCGACAGTGGCGGACACAGCGCCGTCTTCCGCAAGACGGTCGCCGTCAGGCCGTATCCCTTCTACGCTGGGGATTTCGACGACGACGGGGATGTGGACCAGGAGGATTTCGGACATCTCCAGGCCTGCCTCTCGGGTTCACGTGACCCACAGAATGACCCGCGCTGCGCCGATGCCCACCTCGACAGGGATTCCGATGTGGACCAGCAGGACCTGGCTGTCTTCCGCCGATGCTCGAGCGGAGCGGCCTATCGACCCGATTCGAGCTGCATCCAGTGAGACTATCTCCAGGTTATGCATCGCCACGGTAGAGGTGGATGGTGGGCTGTGGGTCACCGGGTTCTTGGGGCGACATGCCTCGATTGGGCAGGCAGGTTTCGCCTTCTGGCTTTGTTCATGGCCCGGCTCATCCGGCTTGACCTTGGCGGGGACCGCCGGGCGGTGATCCACTCGTCGGTGTCCTTGCGGGCCTGCCGACCTTGCCGACTTGGTCCGCTTGGATTATGGTCCTTTCGGCGAACGCAGCCGTACGGCCCGTTGCGCCACGGCCCATCAGCAACGATTCGGGAGATTCCGTTCATGAGTAGAACGTCTGTATTCCTGGTGTCGTCGACGCTCCTGGCCGGTTCCGCCCTGGGGGGTGAGAACTGGCCGCAATGGCGCGGACCGAATCTGGACGGCACCAGCGACTCGACCGGTCTGCCGACGAGCTGGTCGGACACGGGGAACGTCAAGTGGAAGGCTGCGCTGCCCTCCTGGAGCGGGTCAAGCCCGATCGTGTTCGGTGATCGCGTCTTCGTCATGTCGCCGAGTTCAGCCAGGGACGGTCAGGTTGCCCCGACCCGCAGCAGCCTGGGTGTCAAGCTCGCCAAGGAAGGCAAGGATCTACTGCTCATCTGCCTGGCCCGCAAGGACGGCGCGCGGTTGTGGGAGCACCGGGTGTCGGACGACAATGCCCATGAAGCCAAACACAACATGAGTTCGCCTTCGCCGGTGGCGGACGGACGGCACGTCTGGGTGATGACGGGTACGGGCAAGGTCAAGTGTCTTGACGTCGAGGGCCGGCCGGTCTGGGATCGCGACATCCAGAAGGACTACGGCCAGTTCGGTCAGCTCTGGGGTCACGGGTCGTCACCCGTGCTCGTTGACGGACTGCTGATCATCGAGGTCCTGCACGGCAAGAAGACCCAGGCTCCTTCCTACCTGCTCGGTCTGGATGCGGCTACAGGCAAGACGGTCTACCGAGTGGAGCGCCCGACGGACGCCCCGGAGGAGTCTCAGGATGCGTACACCACGCCCACCCTGTTGAAGTACCGCGACCACGCCGAGCTGATCGTCAGCGGCGGCGCGTACATCACCGGCCACGATCCGAAGACCGGCAAGGAGATCTGGCGGTGCGGCGGGCTGAATCCCCGAAGGGAGACGGTCTGGCGAGCGGTCGGCTCACCGGTTGCGGTTGATGGCGTAGCCTACGCGGTGATTCGCAACGGGCCGATGGTTGCATGTCGAGGGGGCGGGACCGGGGACGTGACCGGCACGCACACGCTGTGGACCAGCGAGTTGGCCGCGGATGTGCCTTCCCCCGTCACCGACGGCAAGTACCTGTACATTCTCCACGACAGTGGCGTGCTCAGCTGTCTGGACGCCAAGACCGGCAAGCCCTACTACACACGGCAGCGAGTGGCCCGGGGCACGTTCAGCGCCTCGCCCCTGCTGGCCGACGGCCGGATCTACGCGACCGGCGAGGACGGCAAGACCACGATGGTATCGGCCGGGCCGGAGTTCAAGATCCTGGGCAGTCATCAACTTCCCGGCGGATACACCTTGTCATCCATCGCGGTGGGGGGAAAGGACTTGTTCATCCGAACGGCAACCACGCTGTACTGCATCGGCAAGACGGATGACAAGTAACGGATGGAGAGTAGGAGAGGCCCGGTAAGGGATCAGCAGTCAGCCATGGGGCTCTTGCCGATGAACCGGTGCTGGCCGCGGACGGCGGGAGGCTGACTGCCGAACGCCGCGTCAGTCTCGAGGGTCTTTTCCAGGTCTGTTGGTCGGGCCGCGACGGGAGCGTCGGCGACGGGAGCGATTCATGGAGCTGCTGCAATCCTGGTACCACGCGATGGGGCCTTATCTCCAGGCCATCGAGCAAGGACTCCAAGCGGCGAGCACCTTTCTGTGGGGTCCCCCGACGCTCGTGTTGCTGTTCGGTACGCATGTCTACCTGACGTTGCGGCTGGGAATCCAACGACATCTCGGCAAGGCGATTCGACTCTCGTTTCAGCGGAAGCGTGAAGGTGAGGGCGACATCAGCCATTTCGGGGCTCTGGCTACGGCGTTGGCGGCCACCATTGGCACGGGCAACATCGTCGGCGTGGCCACGGCGGTTGCGTCTGGAGGGCCGGGCGCGGTGCTGTGGATGTGGCTGACCGGCGTGTTCGGCATCGCCACCAAGTACAGCGAAGCCCTGCTGGCGGTGAAGTACCGAATCGTGACCAGCAAAGGCCAGTTCGCCGGCGGGCCGATGTACGCTCTGGAGCGGGGACTGGGTCTCAGGTGGCTGGGTATGATCTTTGCCCTGTTCACGGCCATTGCTGCGTTCGGCATTGGCAACATGGTTCAAGCCCATTCCATCGCGGACATGCTCGACCGGACGGCGGGGATCCAGCCCTGGATCACTGGCGGCGTGACGACGTTGCTCACCGCGATTGTCCTTCTCGGCGGGATCCGCTCCATTGCCCGGGTGTGTGAGGTCCTCGTGCCCTTCATGGCCGTCTTCTACGTTCTGGGCTGCCTCACCCTGCTAGTGATGTACGCCTCGACGTTGCCGGCCACGATCGTCCTGATTGTCAAGAGCGCGTTCACGGGTCATGCGGCCGTTGGGGGATTCGCCGGCGCGGCGGTCAAGGAGGCCATTCGGTATGGGGTGGCGCGGGGGCTGTTCTCTAACGAGTCCGGTTTGGGCAGTGCCCCGATCGTGGCTGCGGCCGCGCAGACCACCAACCCCGTTCGTCAGGCCCTGGTTTCCTCGACAGGTACCTTCTGGGATACCGTCGTGGTCTGCCTGTTAACCGGCCTGGTCATCGTGAACTCCGGTTTCTGGCAAGAGGGTCTGGATGGTGCGGCTCTGACCCGAGCGGCGTTCGAGTCGATTCCAAGGGTTGGTCCCTTGATGCTGGCGGTTGGCCTGTTGACCTTCGTCTACTCGACGATCCTGGGTTGGTCGTACTACGGGGAGAAGGCCTGCGAGTACCTGTTCGGCCCGCGTTCAACGCTTCCGTACCGCGTCCTATGGGTGGTCGCGGTCATGATCGGCTCGACGTTGAGGCTGAACATCGTCTGGGACTTTGCCGACATAGCGAACATTCTCATGGCCGTTCCGAACCTGGTGGCCTTGTTGCTTCTGAGCAACGTAGTTGTCAGGGAGACGCGGGCTCACCTTGACGATCAGCCGATGGTCGGCTCGCTGCGAGGCGAAGGCGGGAGAGAGGGGTAGGGCGTGACGCGCTTGGCCGGGTGGCGGCGGCGGCCTTCGCGGCTGCGACGGCCTCATCGGCGGCCTTTCGCTGGGCGGGTGTCGGGATGGCCTCAAGTTGGCTGACCATGTCCTCGTACATCTTGGCGATTGGGGCCCGCAGTTCTTCGCCTTTGCGGAATCGGGCCTCCAGGTCCTTGGTGTTGCGCAGGGCCATGAAGTCCTTCTCGTGTGTCTCCTGATAGTCGTCGCGACGATCCTCGAACTCCTCGAGGACGGATTCGGCCCTGGCCTGCTGGTCGTCATGGAGGTCGTACGCGTCGATGAACAGGTTCACATAGGCCCGCCAGGAGCTGAACGGACTGCTGGTTCTGCTCCGCAACTGGACGATGGGGGCGGGGCGTGTGGTGGAGGAACGGAGGCTGAGGGTGCGGTTCGCGACTGCGGCGGTGAGCAGTGAGCGCCGTTCCGCGGTGTTCTTCTCCTGTCGCTCCTGGGCGTCCGCGACCTGTTGTTCGGGCAGCAGGCTCTCGATCTCCTCGTTGACCACGCTGGTGTAGAGGGGGTGGCCGGTCATCAGCCGGGTGCGGCGTCGGCTCAACTCGCGGATCTGCTCAGCGACGGCCGGGGCGCTCCGGTTTCTCGACATCTGTTTGATCTGCCCGTTCAGCTTGCTGAGCTCGGCCTGGTTCTTCTTCCAGTAGGCCGGATATTCCTGCTTCAGTTGGTCCAGCCGCTTGCGGGCCACCTTCTCCTGCTCGGGAGTCAGCTGGTACTCTTTCTTCAGCCGGTTCGCGTGGCTGCGGGCCTGCAGCTCGGCGTAGGCAGCGAGTTCTGCCGGGGTGTATGTTTCCAGGCTGGGGGAGCCGCTGATGAGGCGGTCCAGGCTCCATCGCCGCAGATCCTGGCGGAGGCGGTCCTCTTCGGATTGCGCGGGTGTACTGGCCGCCTTCGGTTCGGCGGGTACTCCCACGCTGGGCAGAGAGAGCACGACCACGACGGCAAGCTGCGTTATCCGCGATCTCATGGTTGACCTCCGAGAGCTGAATGGGCGACCGGGAGCCCGATCGTTGGTACGACGCGCATTTGGCACGGGTTTCATTCTACACGCAGATCCTCAGCTGATCTAGGTCGGTCCGGGTGGTGGCCGGGCCGGGCTGTGGCCGCCGTACTCGGCGTGGATTGGGGCGCGATCGGCCGCCGCGGTGCCTTTCCGCCGCCGCCCTGGCGCGCATATGACTCCTAATCCCTCTTAATAAATCCTACATTCCCATTCCAGCGGCATACCAGGTTGGCTGGAGGTGGAGGCGAGGATGAAAGGGTGCGGTCATCCCGGCTCGGTCAGTCGCCAGGCGCGGAGCAGTTCGCTGACGCTCCAGGCCTGGGCGATGCACCCGCGTGGGGTGTGAGGCGGGTCGCCGTCGAAGATCTCGCTCACCTGGCCGATGCCGGCCTGGTCCAGATGGTCGATGAGTCCGCGGAGTGCCGCCCGCATCCTGGTCTGTTCGGAGGTGGAGAAGCCATGGACGCGGAGGTGGGCCTCGACGTAGGGGCCGATCAACCAGCCCCAGACGGTGCCCTGGTGATAGGCGCGGTCTCGTTCGAAGGGGTTGCCCTCGCACCGGCCGCGGTACGCCGGGTCCTCGGGCGAGAGGGAGCGTAGCCCGCATGGGGTGAACAGCTCCTGGTCGACGCGTTCGAGCACGGCTCGCTGCTGCTCGATGAGCAGCGGCGAGTGCGGCAGGCTGACGGCGAAGATCTGGTTGGGGCGTACTGCCGGGTCGCGGTAGCCGTCGCGGACGACGTCGTACAGGTATTGGCTGGTATTGTTCCAAAAGAGCTGACGAAACGAGCCGCGGGCATGATCGGCGATTTCGCCGAATCGCTCGGCTCGGCGCTGGGCGCTGCCCGATGACCGCTCTGCCAGGATCCGGAGGGCATGGTACCAAAGGGCATTGATTTCGACGGGTTTGCCGTGTCGGGGGGTGAAGACGGTATCGCCGTACTTAGCGTCCATCCAGGTAATCTGGGTGGTGGCGTCGCCGCAGGACAGCAGGGCGTCGGTGTCCATGCGGATGTGGAAATCGGTGCCGGCGATGAAGGCCTCGACGATTCGCTCGCAGACCGGGCCGAGGAGGTTCTTCCAGGCGGTCTTGTCGCCGCTGGCCCGACAGTAGGCGTCGGCCGCATGGATGTACCACAGGCTGGCGTCGACGCTGTTGTAGTCGCAACCGTCGCCGTAGTCGCTGAACTTATTGGGGATCAGGCCGGCCTTTTGGGCAGAGGCGAAGGTGGCGAAGACCTCCCGGGCTTCGGCGAACCGGTCGGTTTCGAGCAGCAGGCCGGGCAGGGCGATGAATGTGTCCCGGCCCCAGTCGCCGAACCAGTGGTAGCCGGCGAGGATGGTCGTGGAGAACGAACCGTCGGCGCGGCGTCGGCGGACGACGAAGGCTTTGGCGGCCTCACGAAGTCGCTCCTCGACGGACTGAGTTTGGGGTCGAGCGAGGTCGACGGAGACGGGCTCGGGGGACTTGGGTGGTGGCGGCGTGGGTTTGACGAACGGGAACTCGGCCCGGGCTCGGACGGTGATCTCGATCGTTCCGATGCCTGACGCCTGGAACCAGCCGGGGACGAAGAGGTCTTCCTGGCAGTCCTGGCCGCGATGGGCCTCTTCGCGGTAATGGAATTGTCGCCACCAGTGGGGTTCGGTCTCGAAGCGCAGCTCCCACACGCCCCGCCCGCGTTCTGCCAGGAGCAGCAATCGTGGACCGCCGGCGAAGGTGACCACAGTGCCGTTCTGGAGGGGTTCGATGGGGTAGCCGGGGTCAAATGCCCGGGTCAGGCCGTGGAAGTCGCGCATGCCGGTGAACGGCTCGACGCCCAGGGTGATGGGGGCCTGCGGCGGGCCTTCGAGGCGGTAGGCGATGGCCACTTCGTCGCATCCGTGGGGCAGGAAGATGGACTTGGTGAGTCGCAGGTGACCCCAGGAATAGGCGAAACGAACCCACGGCAGGGGGGCTGCGTTGCTCACCGCGAACTGGGTTTGCTGCTCGAAGCCACGGGGATGAAAGGCGCCGGCGAATTCGAAGCCGGGGGTCTCCCAGGTTCGTCCGCCGACGCCGACGCGTTCCAGGACGGCAGACAGGAGCGTCCATCGCTCCAGAGGGGGGCGAGCGGGAGCGATCAGCAGTCCATGGTAACGCCGTGTGGGGATCGCCACGCAGGTGCCGGAGGCGAATCCTCCGCGGTCGTTAGTGATGAGCCACTCGCGGCTGAGCTGCAGGTCCATAGGGTCAGGCGTGCTGGTCATGGGATTCGTCTTCGGTTCGAGGCAAGTACAGGACATACCCTTGTATCGGTTTCAGTCCCCCCCTGGCACAAGAATGAAGGTCGCGACCATGAGCATCTGGAAAACATGGATCAGCCAGCCCGGCCATATTGAACCGCTTCGCCAGACCAGATAGCACAGGGCGATGCCACCGGGGAAGGAACTCGCCAGCTCGGTGGGGCCGGCGCCCACGTGGATGATCCCGAACAGGAGGCCGGCGCAGGTGATGGCCAGAAGCGAAGGGCCATCCAGTCCCCACCAGGCCAAGGCTCTTCGGGTCAGTGGTTGCCCGGGGTCAGTCGGTTGGGCTAGACCGAGCCATCGCAGGGTCTTCTTGGTGCGGGAGCCTTCCACGGCGGCCAGCCTTGCGGGGGTAGGGATTCGCCAGCCCTGACAAAACGAAGCCAAACAGATGCCGGTGAGGAAGATGTGCTCCGGAACGGAAACTCCAAGCATGACAAGGAGTTGCAGTCCGGCGGGGGGTTGATGTGGGGCTACCATGGCGATTCGTTCCTGGGCGAAGAGGAAGGCGAATGGGATGGTGAGACCGGCGGACAGGACGACCATGCGCCATCCCCACCGGTTGGGCGGACGCAGCCCCATCGTGGCGGGTGAGCGTCCGGTCAGGGCGGCCAGGGAGAGCGGGAGGAGGGCGGCCATCACCAGGCCGACGACCAGCCAGAGGACGCGGTGGTGCGAGATGTACCCTCCTGGAGGAATGGTGACCTGCTGGACGTAAAGGTCCATGGCCTGGCGCATGACGGAGCCGCAGTGTTCGCGGATCCAGGATGGCCATTGCTGGCCGAAGTTCCCCCAGAAGGATGTCAGGTAGGTCGCCAGCAGGGGGAGCAGCACGGCTGCCCGAACCACCAATCTGGCCGTAAGCTGCGTGCCGGCAATGTTCTGGAGTGTTTTCGCCTTCAAGGGTCATCCTCGCGTGGTGAGAGCACTGTCCCGCAATGGTACTCGTCGGTCAAGTTCTCGCGGGCTGCCTGGAGGTCTTGGCCTCGTCCGGAAGAACACGGTGTGGCGTCTCGGACAGGGGCTTTTCGGCGGGTCAGGTGTATCGAGGACAGTTGTGATGAGGGCGAACAGTGTCGTCAGCGGTTGGTTGGCGGTGGCTCTGGCTGAGGGGATGCCGTTACTGGATGGGCTTTCGGTTTACGCGGGCGGCGGCCGCGATCCTGGTGGCCCGGCTGGGGCTCATGGCTCCGCCCCACGCGGGAGCGAGATGGAGGGCTTCTTGCGTGGGCAGTCCAGAGATGATGATGCGAAAAACAGACGGGGGCGGAGTTGGTGTAACCATTTCTGAACGCTGCGATTATGTGCAGTGAAGGGGGGGTTGAGCTGTTGAGGGCGTGTCTGTGAGATGCCCTCCGGCATCATGACACCGGCGTTCGTCCGGCCGTCTGACGCGATTCTAACCTGCTGTTTTTCAAAGGATTAGGTTCCTTGTGACGGAATTACGACACTCGTGGTCCGTCACGTGCTGGAGGAGGAGTAGCATGACCGGCAGGGGTTTCTTGCCGGGGGCAACGGGTGCGCGGTTGTCGCAGCGGGTGTGCTCCATCGCGACACGCAGTTGGTGGTGGGGTGAAGCGTCCCGAATCTGCAAAACAGTGCGGAATTATTGGGGAATTTGCACGGAAAGTCCTGCTCAGGATTTGAAGCGCACCGGTCGAAAGGTATAATTGAACGTCCGGGTTGGTTTCTTCTGTCAGCGCCTAGGAGGGAGTCGAACCCGACCCCGAATACGATCTTCCACTCGCTGCGGCACCCTTGACCGCGCCAATTAGTATGGGGTGCCGCACGCCCTTTTTTACGGACTTCACTTGATCTCCTGGGTTGGGGTGGCCGCTGGCGTCGGACGGCGTTAAGCTTTATTCTTGTCGATAGTTGCGCTATTCTCGTCTTGTCGAGGTGGTTGGGCGTTTGAGGGAGGATTCTACCATGGGGTGCAGGTTGACCAGGCGGCAGTTTTCGGTCGGCGTTGTGGCGGCGGGTGTGGGTATGGCGGCCAGAAGTGCCACGGCGAAGGTACACGGGGCCAATGAGCGAATCCGTCTTGGGGTGATTGGCTTGGGCAACCGAGGCGACCAGCTGATCGACGCCTTTCGGCCTCACAAGGATGCATGGATCGCGGCCTTGTGTGATGTGTACGCCCCGTATGTCGAGTTTGCCAAGGAGAAGGTTGGCGGCGAGCTGTTTACGACCAAGGATTACCGTGCGTTGTTGGACCGCAAGGACGTCGACGCGGTGGTTATTGCGACGCCCGACCACTGGCATGCCAAGCAGTTCGTGGATGCCTGTGCGGCGGGCAAGGATGTGTATGTCGAGAAGCCGCTGTCGCTGGTGGTGAATGAAGGGCGGAAGATGATCGAGGCGGCCAAGAGTGCGAACCGAGTGACCCAGATGGGTGTTCAGCGGAGGTCCTCTAAGGTCTGTGCCAAGATCGCGGAGCTGATTCAGGGCGGGGCGATCGGCAAGGTGACGGCCTGCCGGTGCTTTCATCTGACCAATGAGTGGCCGCACGGGATCGGCAATCCGGCGGACTGTGATCCGCCGGCGGGCCTGGACTGGGATTTGTGGCTGGGGCCGGCGAGGAAGGTGCCCTACAACCCGAACCGGTGTTTCTATCGGTTTCGCTGGTTTCGGGAGTACTCGGGCGGGCAGTTGACCAACTTTGGAACGCACTGGCTGGATGTGATTCAGCGGGCGATCGGGCAGGATTCGCCTGGGGGCGTGTTCGCGGTGGGCAGCAAGGGGACGATCAAGGACAACCGGGAGATTCCGGACACGATGGAGGTGGTGTGGAACTATCCGAATGGGACGTTGGTGTCCTTCTGCCAGTACAATGCCAACGCCTCGGAGGGGGCACCGCGTTCGGCTCATATCGAGTTTCGGGGGACGGAGGGGACGATTCTGCTGGACGGCTCGGAGTCACTGCAGCTCATTCCGGAGGCGGTGCGGACGGATGAGATCCCGGCGCTGAATCCGCGCAACCGGCAGGGGAACTCGAGGCAGGCTCGGGCCACGACCCGGCCGGCGGACAAGGCCCTGACCTTCAAGGGCCGGACGGATACGGCTGACCACACGCGGAACTTCCTGGACTGCATCAAGACGCGCAGGCCGTGCGTATGCCCGGTCGAAATCGGGCATCGTTCGACGGCGACCACGCTGCTGGCGAATCTGGCGTACGACCGCGGTCGGTACCTGACGTGGGATGGGGAGAAGGAGCAGTTCACCAACGATTCCGAGGCCAACAAGTTGCTGTCGTACGAATACCGGGCGCCGTGGAGGCTGGAATAGAGGAACAGGGGCGCCGAAGCATCGCCTCGACGAGAACGGTGTCGGGGGGGGGGCGGAGTTGACGGGTGCAGGGCGGGTACCTCTTTCACGATGTCGAAGGAACATCGGTAGTTCTTCTTCGCCTGCGGTGGTCCTGCTCCATCAGGTTCACCTCGCGCATTCTGCCGGTCTTGGGGTTCACGCGCAGGGTCTTGATTTCGAAGCCGTGGAGGATCACCTGTTGGCGAGCGCCGGCGAAGGGGATGGAGAGGGTGGTAGCGCGTTCACGTCCGGTGGGCTCGAACAGGCGGACGATGAGGTCATGGCCGCGGGCGGCTCGCTTGAAAGCGCTCAGTTGGACGATGTCGTCGTCGAGGATCGCCCCGGGCTGGGGTCGTTTACCCATGCCGGGCGGGTTGAATGACAGGGCGAAGGGGGTCTCGTTGCGGGCCAGGGCCTCGCGGTCGATGGCGGCCAGCCGCCGGGCGGCGCGGTCGCCGTTCAGCCAGAAGCGGAACAGTCGCTCGCCCTGGTCCTGACGGGGGCTATAGCGGTCCTGGGGCATGATGGTTCGCTTGAGCAGCGGGTGGCCGGAGTAAGCCGGTGAGCGCATCAGGGTGAGCCGCAGGCCGTCGGTGGGGGTGAAGTCGGAGCCGTAGACGCCGTCGTTAATGCAGGTCAGGGCCCGGTTGTCTTTTCTGGATACCACTGCCACCCATTTCTGAGCGACGGCCTCCTCGCCGTTCTTTGGGAGGGTGCCGACGCCGAAGGCGAGCTGGCCGCGGTACTCGGGCGCGGTGGCGGTAGTCGGGACCGCCAGCTTGAGCATCTTGTCCTTCTCGTTCCAGTGGACGCGGGTCTCGACCTCGATTTCCGTACCGCGTTTAGGCAGCTTGTAGCGTTGGCAGATGAACGAATCGCGGTAGCCGAAGACGGCCTCGATCACGCTGCGGACCTGGCCGTCTTCGATCACCCGCACCGAAGGCAGCTGGCCGTGGGTGACGCCGGAGAATTGGGTTCCGAGCTTGCGAGGCAGGAGCTTGAAGCGGCCGGCCAGTTTGCGGAAGCTGCGGACGGTCATGCCCCACGGGTCCTCGTTATCCTTCATGACCAGGGGCTGAAAGGCATTGCGGCCGAGGTAGTCGACGCCGTTGGCGCGGTAGCGGTCGACCAGGCCGGTGCGGGTGTTGACGATGACTTCGAGTTCCTTGGTCTTGAAGCGGATGCGGCGGTTGGATTCCCTGAGTCTGGGAGGGGGCTTGCGTGGCAGGACCTTGAATCGGCAGTCGAATCGGTTCATTTGCGAAGGGGCGAGTTCGGCATTGAAGACCATGCGTTTGCGCCAGTCGAGCGGCAGGTTGCTCAGTTCTTTCTCGGCCTGAGAGGGGACCGGCTTTCCCGCGTGATAGACGGTGGGCAGGGTGAACTCGTCCTTCCAGTTAGCGTCGGCCAGCTGGAACTCGCACTCGACGATGGTTTTCACCGGGTAGGGGTGGGGGTTGTAGACCAGGATAGGGATCTCGTTGGGTCTGGCCTTGGGCTGACCGGCGGCCAGGGCGAAGAAGGCCCGGGCCTTGACGCGTGAGAGGATCTCGAGTCCGCGGTCCATCAGGCGCAGCGATGACTCTTCGACCGGCTGGATAGATGAGCCGGGCAGGATGTCGTGGAACTCGCCGTGCATGAGGTCGCAGGCCGCGTCGTGCAGTTCGGCCGTCGGGTAGGCCATGAGTTGCTGGCTGGCGGCGGTCGCGGCCATCTTCTCGGTCGTGTAGAGTTCGTTCTCGAGCTGGCGGTGCCGCTGCTTGACTCGGACCATGGACGTGTAG
Organism: Phycisphaerae bacterium; assembly: GCA_018003015.1. Lineage (NCBI taxonomy): Bacteria > Pseudomonadati > Planctomycetota > Phycisphaerae > Phycisphaerae bacterium. Next base: position 36,051 of record JAGNEZ010000028.1, read on the forward strand.
CATCCGACGCCCCAGGGGTTCAGATCGCGATTGACCACCTTCAGTTTACCGCGGATCTTCCTGACCTCTTTGAAATAGGCTTCGGGGGTCGAGTGGAGGAGCTCGACGTGTCTGAGCGTGCGTTGCAGCCCGCGGATGGCTTTGAGGTCGACGCGTGAGGCACCGCCGCCGTGGTTGCCGACGCCCCAGAGCATTGCCCCGAAGTGGGGGTTGGGATGGTCCGTTTGCCAGTCGTGGATTTTCCTAGCGACCTTGGCGAGCTGCGAGCTGTACCAGCCCACGACCCGCGAGGCGAACACACGGGAGCCGTCGCAGCCCTGCCAGATGAAATCGTGGTTCGGGAGGGTCAGGTCGCGGCTGTCCGGTCGGCAGAAGAGATATGAATCGTAGCCGCTTTTGGCGAGGATCTGTACGAGGCCCTGGGTGTGGCCGAAGGGATCGAAGTTGATGGCGGTGGTTGGCTCGACGTCGAACTTGTCCCTGAAGTAGGTCTTGCCCATGAGGATTTGCCGGACGAAGGACTCGCCGGAAGGCATGTTGCAGTCGGGTTGCAGATACCAGCCGCCCATGATGTGCCATCGACCTTCGCGGACGAGCTTCTGGATGCGTTTGAACAGGGTGGGCTCATATTCCTCGACCCACTTGTAGAGAATAACCTCGTTGTGGTTGAAGACGAAGCCGGGGGACTCCTCGATGAGATCGGCCGCGGTGCGGAAGGTGGAGATTGCAGCGGCGGCGCCTTCCTGCCATTCCCATAGCCAGACGGGGTCGAGATGGGCGTTGCAGATCATATGGATTCGTCGTCGGGCCATGGTTCTCCTTTCGGTCTTCCTGGAGAGGGGAGTCATTGTGTTTCATCGTGGCCTGGAGCGTCTTTGGTCTTGCGGTCTGCGGCAACGGACTCGATCCAGGCCGCGAGGTCTGCGACGACCTGGACATCCACGTGGCCGGGCTTGCCGTATTCGGCGGGGGTGGACGGGCCGCTGCCCGGGATGAACAGGTGGTTGAGCTTGTCGTAGAGCCTGAAGGTGACATTCTCGCGAGTACCGAGGGTCTTCTTCCACAGGTCGAAATCGGTTTTGGTGACTTGGTAGTCCCGGCCGCCCTGGGCGATGAGGATGGGGGTGGTCAGCCCCGCCGCCACCTCGATGGGTTTGAGCGTGTGCATGCGGGCCAGGTAGGTGGCGGGCATGCCGACCTTCTCGGTCAGGCCGTCCGTCTTGCCCTGGCGGATGAGGGCCGTTGCTTCCCGGAGGATGCGGAGCCTCTTGTGGTCGTCGTCGGAGATGGAGCCGTCGAGGCCGGCCAGATACTCGGTCTGTTCATCGATCAGGTCGAGGATCGAGCGTGCGTTGCCGGCCAGGAGGGCGATGCCAGCCAGCTTGCTGTCTCGCCTGGCGATGAATGGTGCTGCGAAGGCGCCGAGGCTGTGGCCGGCGAGGAAAACGCGTTTGGGGTCGATGTCCGCGCGTTTCCGCAGCAGTTCGGCGGCGGCGACGGCGTCCTCGATGGTCTCGGTTTCGAGGGTCCACTCCTCCGGTTTCACCGCGGTGGGGTACTGGTGGGTGCGTTTCTGGTACCGGAGCACGGCCACGCCGCGGGAAGCCAGCCCGAGGGCGAGATCGCGGAACGGTTTGTTTGCCGCGACGGTCTCATCTTGGTCGTGTGGGCCGGAGCCGTGGACCAGCAGCACGGCGGGGTGTGGGCCGGGTCTGGTTGGCAGTGTGAGGGTGCCGGGCAGTGGGAACTGTCCTGCGGAGACGGTGATCTTCTCTTCGCGGCAGGCCTTGGGATCGGCGTAGGGGGGCGGCCGGTAGGGGGCATCGGGCTCGACGGCATCGAACCACAAGCCGGACAGGCGATCCGCGTCGTCGAGGACGATTCGCAGCGTGGCCTTGCCGCGTTCGAACCGGCAGACGAAGCGGACCACATGGGCTCCTGGGACCTTGGCGTATGTGGCCGACTCTTCGGAACGGTAGGGGCCGACTTTGGTGGTGATTCCGGTCCAGGTCTGCTCGGCCTGCTGGGGGCTGAACGCGGCCTTGACCTTCTCGTCGGCCGCGGCGACGAACTCTGTGAACTCGCCGCGAGTGAGCAGTTTCAGCAGGTCGCGGGCTCGAACGGTCTTGGCATCGGGTTCGGCCTTATTCGCGAAGCAGGGGCAGGCGCCCAGGGTGATTGCCAGCAGGAGACAGTTCTTGAGGAGTTGCATAGATGCAGCCTAGCCATGCCTGTCGATCTCGGCAAGGCTTCTCGCCGGGCGTGGTGGTGTTGCGTTGGGTTCCGCGTTGGGGTTGACTATTGTCTGGTGAAGGGCCATATTGGGTTTCGTGCCAGCGGGGAGAGCCGGGCATCCGGCGGCTGAAGGGGCAAGTGTTCAAGTTGCCGTTGAGCACGAGACTCTCGGGCAGATAAGGCGCTGGCTCCGATAGCCGATATCGGGAGCAGGGCTCCCGGAGTCCGGCGCGAACTTCTGGAGAGTCGCCGCTCGAGGTAAGGCTGCGAGCAAGGACCGGCCCCGAGCTTCCACGACAGAGGTATTCCCTCAGAGGCCAGTTGAAGACTGCGATGAGTTGCCGGCCGTGCCGCGGGTGGTGCGCGGGTTCAGGGATGGGTTCTTTCCGTCCGAGGCTTGGGTTTGGGACTTGCGAGAGGACGGTGTTCATGAAGATCGTGGTGCTGGACGGATACACGCTGAATCCTGGCGACAATCCCTGGATCGAAGTGGCGAAGCTGGGCGAGCTGGTGGTCTACGATCGCACGCCGGCGGATCAGATTCTGACCCGTTCGGGCGGGGCGGCCATTCTGCTCACCAACAAGACTCCTCTGATTGCCGAGATGATCGCCCGACTGCCGGAGCTGAGGTACATTGCGGTTTTGGCCACGGGATACAACGTGGTGGATGTGGTCGCCGCCCGGAAGCGTGGCATTCCCGTGTCGAACGTGCCGGTTTACGGCACGGACTCTGTGGCCCAGTTTGTCTTTGCTCTCCTGCTGGAGATGTGTCACAACGTGGCTCTGCATAGTCGGCTGATCCACGCGGGGGAATGGTCTCGGCGGGAGTGGTGCTTTTGGGACGCGCCGCTGATCGAGCTGGCCGGCCTGAAGATGGGTCTGATCGGCTTTGGCCGGATCGGGCGGCGGGTTGGGGAACTGGCCCACGCCTTCGGGATGGAAGTCCTGGCGTTCGACAGTTTTCGGGGAAGCGATCCGTCGTTCCGTCCGTTTTCCTGGTGTGGGCTGGAGGAGGTTTTCGCTCGGGCCGACGTGGTTTCGCTGCACTGCCCGTTGACCGTGGAGAACACGGGACTGGTAGACGCCAGGCTGCTGGGGCTGATGAAGCAGGGGGCTTTTCTGATCAATACTGCCCGTGGTCCGCTGGTTCGCGAGCAGGACCTGGCCGAGGCGTTGTGTTCGGGCAAGCTGGCGGGTGCGGCCCTTGATGTTGTCACCGAGGAGCCGATCGGCGCTGGGAGTCCGTTGCTTTTGGCTCCGCGCTGCATTCTGACTCCGCACATCGCCTGGGCGACGGCCTCGGCTCGCAAGCGGCTGACCGAGACGACCGCCAAGAACGTGGCCGCTTTTCTTCGCGGGGCGCCGATCAACGTGGTGAATTAAGGCTGATCAAGGTCGAGGGTGACGGCCGATCCGCGTGCCGACCGTCGGTTTTGGGGTGACGGATGGCTGGTGTCGGTTCCGGCTGTTTGGTGGTAGATTTGCAGGCAAGAGGCCTGTCTGTGCGACTCGCAGAGCGTCTTCAGCGGTGTGGGAGTCGAACGACTTTTGCGGTCTCGATCGAGGCAACGGTCTGGGTGTGCAAGGGTCGCGGCATCTCTTCCCTCCAGCCGGTTGTGAGGAATCCACCCATTCCGGACAACGTTGTTCGGGCTGTCTCCGAGGCCATCGAGGATGGCAAGACGGGCTACTTGGCGTTCTCCGCCGGCTGGCTCGCGCCGGCCTCGATTGGTTTGACACGGAGGTTGGTGAACTGGACGGTCATTGGTTCGTCGCGGTGGAGCTGCAGGGAGAAGATGCCGAAGCGGGGTTTGGTGGTGTCGGTTTCGGTGTAGTCGGCGGTGACCAGGCCGTTGGTCTTGATGATGATGCGCGGGCCCTGGGCGATGACCTCCATCTCGTTCCAGTCCTTGAGGTTGACCACTTTCTCGGCCTTGCCGGTCCATCCGTCGACCAGTCGTCGCCGGCCGTTCTGTTCGTGCAGGTTGCCCCAGCCGTCAGGCACGACGTCGGCCTGGTAGCCGGCGACTTCGTACTCGGGCAGTTCCTCGCTGCGGAACTGCACGCCGGTGTTGCCGCTGATGTACTTGACGCTGAAGCGGAGCACGAAGTCGATGTACTCGCCGGGGGCGATGGCGTTGGAGTTTTTGGTCAGGCCTTTGGGGTGGGAGTCGCCGATGATGATGCCGTTCTCGACCCTCCAGAGTGCCGGGTCATAGCGCCATTCGTCGAGGGCGTTGCCGTTGAACAGAGGCAGGAAGCCGTCGAGCATTTCCGCCTCGCTCACCACGGTTGGCGGCCCGAGCCGGCCGCCGGCCCAGCGGGTGCCGTTGGCCAGCAGTTTCAGGAATGCCGGCTCGGTGTGGGACTTCTCGTCGTGGCCGAACATGATCGAGAAGACGCGAGCGCCGGCGTACCGTGTTGTCCAGACCATGGGTTCCGGCTTGCTGCGTTTACCCCGAGGCTCGGCGGTCTGCACGATGACGTGGTTATCCTCGATCCACTCCTCGGCCAGGTAGGGCTCGTCGCTGATCTTGAACTCCATGGGCACGTTCCTGGCAATCGGATGGTCGCTGTCCACGACCACGGACTCGAAGGAGGTGAACGGGTCGTGTCCGCGCACGACGCAGCCGACGATCCTGCGCCATTCCGGCCAGGGCTGGAACGAGTAGAGGGCGCAGTGCATTGCCACCAGGCCCTTGCCTTGCCGGAGCGCTCCGAGGATCGCTTCGCGCTGGGCGTCCGTCAGCTTGTCGTCCTGGCAGTTGTTGAACATCATGACATCACACTTGCTCAACTCGTCGGGTGTGAGGATGCCGAGATCGCCGACCACGCGGACTTCCAAGTCGCGGTCCTTGGCGAGGTTGTCGGCCAGCTTCTTAGGCAGTGTGTCATAGTTGTGAGCCTGGCCGGCGGCGATCATCAGGACTTTGAGGGGAGGCAGGGTAGTGATCGATGGCGGTCTGGTGGTCGGCGACGGCTTCGTGGTCTGAGCCTGGGTGGGGATTGTGACCAGTCCCAGCAGGGCCGCCATGACGGTCGACACGATGGCGCTCTGGATCCAACGCGAACGCTGCCTCTTCATGTTCGTCTCCTGGCCTTGGCCGTTGGCGGGACTCGCGTCGGCCGGTTTGGTGGGGCTTCGGCCGGAGCGCCAGTCCTCGGTCTCGCTTCTCAAGTTCCTCCGGGTTACCTAGTATAATGCCATCCTGGCGCGACGACGACCCTTTGAGACAGGAGAGGTCCTCATGCCGACGACGGTTGATGCTCCGAAGCGTGTGTTTCCGGAGGTGGCGGAGATCCCCGCCGACGTTCGCATGGACTTCTACGGGGCAGCTGATCGGTACCTGGTTGGCGGTGAGGTTCGGTCGTGGTCTGGGCCGCGGCAGAGGGTGCTGTCGCCGGTTTGTGTGGCCGGTTCCAGTGGTTCTCGGCCCTTTGAGTTGGGCGAGTATCCGCTGATGACCGCTGAGGCTGCCCTCGAGGTGCTGGATGCCGCCTGCCGGGCGTACGGGCAGGGTTGCGGCCGGTGGCCGACGATGTCGGTGGCTGATCGCATCCACCATTTAGAATCCTTCATTCCCCGGATGCAGGTGGTTCGCGAGCAGGTCGTGTGCCTGCTGATGTGGGAGATTGGCAAGAGCCGGGCGGACTCGTGCAAGGAGTTTGACCGAACCGTCGATTACATTCGTGACACGATCGAGGCCCTGAAGGAGCTGGATCGCAACAGTTCACGGTTTGCGGTTGAGCAGGGCTTCGTGGCCCAGATTCGCCGCAGCCCCCTGGGCGTCGTTCTGTGCATGGGGCCGCAGAACTACCCGTTGAACGAGACCTTCACAACGCTGATTCCGGCCCTGATCATGGGCAACACGGTTATCTTCAAACCGCCCAAGTACGGCGTGCTGCTTCACGCCCCGTTACTGGAGGCGTTTGCCTGCTCGTTTCCTCCGGGTGTAGTCAACACGGTGTACGGTGATGGTCCGACGGTGGTGGGGCCGCTGATCGAGGGTGGGCGGATTGACGTGCTGGCCTTTATCGGGTCGGCCAAGGTAGCATCCCTGCTCAAGCACCAGCATCCCCGTCCGAACCGGCTGCGGTGCGTTCTGGGGCTGGATGCCAAGAATGCGGCCGTCGTGCTGCCGGATGCCGATCTCGACCTGGCGGTTTCCGAATGCGTATTGGGTGCTTTGTCGTTCAATGGGCAGCGGTGTACGGCCATCAAGATCATCTTTGTTCACCGGAGTCTGGCGGATGAGTTTGCCCAGCGGTTTGCCCGGAAGGTTGAGCAGCTGAAGGTCGGCATGCCCTGGGACGACGGCGTCCACATCACGCCGCTGGCCGAGCAGGGTCGCCCGGAGTGGTTCAAGGGGCTGGTCGATGAGGCCGTTGCCGCTGGGGCGAAGGTGGTCAACCGTGGTGGGGGGACGATCGACCAGACGCTGTTCTATCCGGCCGTGCTCTACCCGGCCGATCTCAAGACGCGGATCTGCCAGATCGAGCAGTTCGGTCCGGTCACGCCAATCGTGCCCTACGACGACGAACGGGAGGTGATTGACTGGGTGGTCGCCTGTCCGTTCGGGCAGCAGGCCGCCCTGTTCGGCAGCGATCCTCGGCGGCTCAGCCGGCTCATCGATCCACTGGTCAACCAGGTCTCGCGGGTGAACATCAACAGCCAGTGCCAGCGCGGTCCGGACAAGTTTCCGTTCGTGGGCCGGAAGGACTCGGCCGAGGGCACGCTCTCGGTCAGCGATGCGCTCCGGGTTTTTTCGATTCGCAGCCTGGTGGCCGCCAAGAGCACGGAGCCGAACCAGCGGATCGTGTCTGGGATCGTTTCGGGTCGTTGCTCGAAGTTTCTGTCGACGGATTTCATCTTCTGAGAACACGGGTGGGCGGGTATACTCGGTCGCCATGTGTACATGGATGAATATTGTCGTGGCGCGGGTCCTGGTTCTCGCTCTGCTCGGGGGGACACCGAGCGTGATCTCGTCGTCCAATCAGCCCAGCCGGCGGACGCCGATCGTCGAGGTGTTCGAGCGGGCTCGAGACAGCGTGGTCAACATCACGGCCACGCAGATCGTCGAGATCGAGCGCCGAGTGAGCCCGCTGGAGAACTTTTTCGACCTTCCCGGATTCGGCCCGCAGAAGCAGCGCTACGAACGGACGTCGCTGGGTAGCGGCTTCATTCTGCACGCAGACGGGTACGTGGTCACCAATGCCCACGTTGTCGCCCAAGCGGCCAGGCCAAAGGTCATCTTCGCGGACCGCTCGGAGCATGAGGCGGACCTGGTCAGTATCGATGAGCGGCACGACCTGGCGGTCCTCAAGATTGACGCGAGGAGGGCCTTGCGGGCGATTGTCATGGGCCGCAGCGACGACCTCATGATTGGCGAGACGGTCATAGCCATCGGCAACCCGCTGGGCTACGAGCACACTGTGACGGCCGGCATTGTGAGTGCACTGAACCGCAAGCTCACCATCGGGGAGGATGTTCTCTCGGAGCATCTGATCCAGACGGACGCGAGCATCAACCGGGGCAACTCCGGCGGGCCGCTGCTCAGCATTCTGGGTGAACTGATCGGCATCAATACCGCGATTCGGGGCGACGCCCAGAACATCGGATTCGCCATTCCGGTCGACGATTTGCGGAAGCTACTGCCGGACATGCTGTCCATCGAACGGCGCAAGCGGCTGGAGACTGGCCTGCGGCTGAGTTCTCGGGGCAGGCCCAAGGTCATCGAGGCCGTTGGGCCGGCAGCGGCCGCGGGCATTGAGCCGGGCGATGAGTTGACTGCGGTAGATGGCAAGCCGATCACCAGCGACGTGGACTTTCACGTTCACATGCTGAGTGTGAGTCGAAACAACAAGGTGGATATCAAGTTGACTCGGGGCAACAAGTCCATGTCCGCCACGCTCGTACCGAAGGCGATCCCGATTCCGGACGGCGCCGAGTTGCTGCAGCACAAGTTCGGTCTGACGGTCCGGATACTGACGCCGAAGGAAGCCAAGCAGCTGGACGTCGACGGGCGACTGCTGATCACTCGCGTCGAGCGTGACAGTCCGGCGGGTCGGGCCGGCTTCGTTCCCGGCCTGATCATCTTTCAGATCGGTAACGACTTCCCGAGCGATCTGGAAGACGTCGGCCTGCTCCTCGAACAAGTCAGGCCGGGCGAGAAGCTCCTGTTCAAGGTGTACGAGGTGCAGCAGATGTTCCTGCGGGTGCTGGCGGGGGCTCTCATTGCGAGATAAGCCCGAGGGTAGGGATTAGCGGTCAGCGATGAGCGGTTGGCCATGCGTGTTGTCATTGCTCCGGACAAGTTCAAGGAGGCTCTATCGGCCGGGGAAGTTTGTGCGGCCATTGCCCGGGGCGTACAGCGGGTGGTGCCGGATGCGGAGATTGACCTGGTGCCCATGGCCGACGGCGGCGAAGGCACGGTCGAGGCGTTGGTCGCGGCTACGGGTGGGACACGTCAGGTGGCGTCCGTGGCGGGGCCACTGGGCGATCCGGTCCAGGCGGTGTGGGGTATGCTCGGCGGACCCAGCCGGACGGTGGTCATGGAGATGGCCGCCGCGACGGGGCTGGCACTCGTGCCGCCCGGGAAGCGTGACCCGTTGCTGACCAGCACATACGGCACCGGCCAACTTGTGATGGCCGCTCTCGACGCCGGTGCCCGGCGGATCCTGATCGGGATTGGCGGGAGCGCGACCAATGACGGCGGAACCGGTGCCGCCCAGGCGATTGGCGTACGGTTTTTCGGCACCGGAATGCTGTTGTCCGCGCACGAGTGCGGTTGTGGCGACGCGGCGGAGTCCTGCGGTGCCGGCTCTGCTGCGATGGTTCTTCCTCTTCGGCTGAGCGGTGGCCGGCTGAACGAGATCACCCGCATCGACCTTGCCGCTCGCGATCCGCGAATCGCGACGACCGAGATCCTGGTTGCCTGCGATGTTGACAATCCCCTGTGTGGACCGCGCGGGGCGTCGGCCATCTATGGCCCGCAAAAGGGCGCGACGCCGGAGCAGGTGCGGATACTGGACCGCAATCTCGGTCACTTGGCGGGGCTCATCCAGCGAGACCTCGGCCTCGATGTGGCCGATCTGCCCGGTGCCGGAGCGGCCGGCGGGCTTGGGGCCGGACTGGTCGCGTTCTTCGGTGCCCGGCTGGAATCGGGCGTGCAGATCGTCATGGATGCCGTACGGTTGGCGGATCGCGTGGGCCGGGCCGATCTGGTCATCACCGGCGAGGGGCGGATCGACCGGCAATCGATGATGGGCAAGGTGATCGCCGGCGTTGGACGGACCGCGAAGGCGGCGGGGGTCCCGTGTCTCGCCCTGGTCGGCGGTGTGGGCGACGGCGCGGGCGCGGCGCTCGAGGTTTTGGAGAGCTATCACCCGATCAATCCGCCGGGCACGCCGTTGTCGGAGGCTCTTCCCCGGACGGCCGGGGCGCTGGAGCAGACGATGGTGAAAGTGATGGCCGGGCGAGTGAGATAGCCTTTATCGCCCTGCCTGGTGGGAGCTACGTGGGGAGTATTCTGACCGTCTGGAAGTGATGTCCAACCTCGACCTGATCGAGTACTGGCCAGCTGCAGGAAGCGAGTTCACGATTCGGATTCGCAGATGGGAGATCTGCATCTACAGTTGCCTCGATGAAACTGGAGACGATCGCTCCGCTCGGCTGTGGGTCGAGAAGGTCGGACCGCGTTCGGGTGGCCAGCCGAGTTGAGGCGTCGGCTGACCGACCGCGGTACGATAGCCTGCCGGAGGGCAGTGTGGGCGATCGCGGCAGGTCATCAAGATGAAGGGAGGTTTGGTCATGCAGGAGACGCACGATCACCGGGGCGATGCTCATTCGGTTACTCGTCGCCGCTTCATCCTGGGTGCTTGCGGTGCGGCCTGCGGCTGTTCCCTCGCGGGTTGTGCGAGCGCGGGATTGGCCGGGAGTGGGTGGCTGGTTTCGGCGAGCGGTTTCAAGGAGCGACGGATCAAGCCGTGTGGGCCGGGTTCCAAGTACGTTCCCAAGCTCGCGGTCGCCTTCGTTCGGCGGAAGGAGGATTACGGCATCCGCTGGCCGGGAGCCATCTATGATGGCCAGGCCGCGCTGTTGCACTACCGCGGTCAGATCGAATCGACTGCCAGGCAACTGGGCATGGCTGCCACGCTCCGGCCGGAGCCGATCTATTCGCCTGCGGAGGCGGATGGGTGGCTCGCCCAGAGCAAGGCCGCCGAGGCGGACGGGCTGCTTGTTGTTCTTCTGGACCGGCAGGCGCACGCCTGGCCGACGGCCGTGAAGGCGGCGGACACCGGCCTGCTCACGGTGGTGTTCGCACCGATTGGGGCGGCCTTCACGATCAATACCGCCCCGCTGGCCAGGCGACAGGGCTGCCACATCTGCTCGGGGGATGATTTCGCTGAGGTCGCTTATGCGATGAAGATGGTGCGGGCGGCGGCCAAGCTCCGGGAGATGCGCTACATTGTGCTGGCCGGCAGCAAGCGGCGCGATGAGGCGATGAAGCATTTTGGCACCAAGCTTCGCTATCTGCCGGCCGGCGAGTTTCTGGACGAATACAACCGCACCTTGGAGACGGACGAGGTCCGGGGTATTGCCGAGGATTATCTGGGTCATGCGACCAAGCTGGCGGGTCCGACTCGTCAGGACGTGCTCAACGGGGTCAGGAGTTATGTTGTTGCCCGCACGATCCTCGAGCGCGAGGAAGGTGACGCGATCACCATGGATTGCCTGGGAGCCCTGGGTAAGAGCAAGGTCAGCCTGCCGTGTATTGCCTGGTCGCGGATGAACGATCACGGCATCCCGGCCGCCTGCGAGGCCGATCTCGGTGCCTGCCTGACGCATGCCCTGGTGCAGCAGCTCTTTGATCGGCCGGGTTTCCAGCAGGACCCGGTGCCGGATACGGGCAGGCAGCTACTCATTGGGGCTCACTGTTCATGCCCGACGCGGATGAAGGGTTTTGACGAGCCGGCCGAGCCGTTCTACCTCTCGTTCCATCACGGCAAGCGTGACGCGGTTCCGCGAACGACGTGGAGACCGGGCGAGCGGGTGACGGTCGTGGACATTGAACCGAGCGTGGCGGGCACCGGCCCGCGGATGATCATTGGCAGTGGCGAGGTCGTCGACAACATTGCGGTCCCGCCAGCGGGCGGTTGCGTAGTCTCGGTCAGCGTCAAGCTCGATGGTTCGCCAGACTTGCTGGACTACCCAGGTTTCCACCAGCTTTTCTTTTATGGCGACTACAAGAAGCAGTTGCAGGGATTCTGCAATCTGGCGCGGGTAGCACCAGTGGTTGCGTGAAGGCCGTGGGCAGCTACAAGCTGTTGACTTTCAGCCGCGGGCCAGGCGTCGGGCTTGGACCGTATCGGGGTTCTGGGGTGGTTTCATTTTGAGGTGGTCGTGCAGGCTTGATTCGGGCATCCGTCATGATCGTCGTTCTCGCTTGCTGCCTGGGCATGTGACGTCACCGAAGTGGCGGGCATGTGCGGAGGGGCGGGGCTGTGGTGACTGCCTGTCGACGGGCGGGTTCATCGGTTTTCATCACATCGAGGCAGGGGTGGGGTTCTCCGTTGTCCGCCTGTCTTTGCTGCGGCGCGCGGTGTCCGATTCGAGGTTCTTTCCGGTGGAGGCAGGCTGGTCGATGGAGTGGTCAGGGGGGGAGGGTTTTGCTACAATGCTGTTCAGGTTTGGGGCGAGCACCTCGGCTCGTAGGTAGCCTGTACACTGCAGCCGTTTTCTGGGGAGAGGAGGATGGCATGAGGACAGGGTCTGTCGCGTTGGCGGTCGCGGTCACCGCCGTATCGGTTGCAGTGGTCCAGGCAAGTGAGTTGTATGCCGTCAGCAAGTTTGCGGGTCCGGGGCTGGTCTACCGGTTGGACCCGGTGACAGGGGCGAGCAGCCTGGTTGGTCCGACCGGCTATGATTACGCTGGCGATCTGGCCAGTGATACCCGGCCGGGCTCGTACCGTATCTGGGCGCCGGACGTCACCACGAACACGCTGCTCATCATTGACCCGATCACCGGGTCAGCCACGGCCGTCGCGCCTTTCTCCAGCAGCGATAAGATCGTTTCGCTGGCTTTCGACCCGGTTGCGGGCAAGCTCTATGGTACCAGCGCTCGCGGCTTTGGGGCGGCCGGCGATCAGCTCTACGAGATCGATCCCGACACTGGTGGGGCGGCGCTCGTTGGGGCGCTCGGCGTCAACAACGTTTACGCCCTGGCCTTCAATGCCGGCACGCTTTTCGGCGTCAGCGAGGATCGCCGGGCCCTGTATCAGATCAACACCACGACGGGGTTTGCGACCCTGTGTGCCTCTATAGCCCTCGAGCATGTCTACGACATCGCCACCCGGCCGGAAGACAACGTTACCTTTGCCGTCGATTCGGGAACCAACACGCTGTATACGCTCGACTTGAGCAGTGGGGTGGCCGTGTCCGTTGGCTCCTACGCGGTCAGCAACCTGGTCGGCCTGGCTTTCACTTCGGCGCCCGAGCCTGCCACGGTGGCCCTGCTGGTTCTGGGTGGCCTCGGCGTTCTGGGCCGTTTCCGCCGCCGGTAAGGGCCTATCCCAGTAGATTCCATAAAACCGGAGAGCTGCTTGAGTCAGCACTGGCGAGACGCTGGTTCCACGCCTCCAGAGATCGACTTCCAGTAGTCGGTGAAGGGCGGCTTGGGGCGAGCAGCGGCCGCTTGTGGTTTGGTTCGACCTGTGGGTGGCCCACCTCAAGCCTGGCGAGGGTGTTTGTCCGGGCCGGGCCAGGAGGTCAAGGCGTGGCCGGTACGATGCCCGCGCTCTCCAGCTCCCGCAGGATTGCGTTCGTGTAGGCCATCGCGCCCTTGTAGTTTGGGTGTCCCATCGAGGTGTAGTAGCACTTGGGTGATGGGCTTGCGCCGGGGTTGGACATGCAGGTATTGATCCGCGAGAGGAAGAGGGGGTCTTCCGGGATCCACTCCATTCTCATGAAGAAGAACAAGCCCAGCGGATCGAGGTTGGTCAATCCCCACAGCCAGGGATCGTCGGTGAACAAGGCGTGTTCCGGTCCGAAATTGGGATCGGCGAAGAGCGTGCGGGGGGCGGCCACCTCGGTGGTGTTGAGCCTATCGACGGCCTCGCGCAGACTGCTCCGGGCGGTCTGATTGAAGGTTTGGCAGTGGCTGGCCGCGATCGAGAGCCACTGGGACAGGCCTCTCTCGGCCGACAGGCTGGCCCAGTACAATCGCTCGTCGATTCCGGGGGGGATGTGGCTGTATTGGCTGACGATGGGGTAGTAGCCGGTGACCACGATGTGAGCCTGGGGCATGACCGTTCGGATTCTGCTCAGCAGAGTGACCATCTCGTCGCGGCAGAACCGTCGGGTCAGATCGGCCAACTCCTCGTCCGTTTTGTCCGGTGAGATGATCGTGGTCACGCCGACGTCGTTGATGCAGGCGGTGAGCAGGACGAGATCAATAAGTTCTGGCAGGGTGACCAGGTCGATCTGGCGGTGGATTGAGGTGGGGATGGCCGGCGATTCCGCGAAGCAGCCGGAGTCGCATTGTTCCTCGCCCGCGCGTCGGAGGATTGTGGCCGCGGAGGCCGCCTGGCGTTGATGGATCACAGGACGGCCGGTACGGCGCTGGATCTCGGCGGCCACCTGGTTGGCAAACTTGGTTTGTTGGGGCAGGCCGTTGCCGGCGGCGACCGACTCGCCGAGGGTGACCAGGTAGAACGGCTCTGCGTCCGGTGACACCTCTTCGATGGGTCGGAACGCGAGAACCAGGGGGAGGGCATCGGAGATCAAGGATCCGGGATTGCCGGGGAAGCAGCCCGACAGCCCGAGAGCGCAGAGGCTGGCTGTGGCCACAAGGACCGGGATCGCTTGAGCTCCGGGATGACGGCTGGCGGTCGGCACGTTCGTTTACCAGACGCAGGATGCTGACGGAGAAACGTCCTCGCCGCAGAGACACTCCTACGGGAGGCTCACATCCAGGCGGTCCGACAATCGGGCGGCGTTGAGATCGGCATTGACGCGGGCTGTGCCCGCATCGGGGAGCGATTCGCCCGGGCGCGCCTGGAGGAGGGCGAAGTCGCTGATGTCGATATCGCCGTCACGGTTAAGATCGCCAAGAAAGCCGGACGGCTTGACTTGCCGCGAGTCATGGCCTTCCATTTGCGGCCTTTGCTGAGCCAGGGGGGATACCGGCGGCGCTGTTCCCCGAGGGCTCGTTATCGGCGATTGTAGAATCCTGAGGGCTGGGAATCCACGTGGGGTCCCGGGCGACTTGGGGTTGGGGTTCGGTGTTGAGGCTGGCCGAGGCCGCGGGTGGTGGCCGCGTGTCGGTCGTTGTTGGGGGCGTGGGGTCTTTGCCGGGTGGGCATGGGCGGATCGGCGGGCGTTCGGTGTAGGGTTTGGGGCACTATCGGGTGAGGGGTGTCGCTGATCGACCGATGCCGTAGTATTCGAAGTGGTGTTTGCGCATGGTTTCCAGGGAGTACAGGTTGCGGCCGTCGAAGACAATCGGTTGGCGCATCCGGGCCCGCATCAGCTCGAAATTGGGGGATCGGAACTCGTTCCACTCGGTGAGGATGGCGAGCGCGTCGGCTCCGTCGAGGGCCTCGTAAGCCTGCTCGTGGCAGCTGACCCGGTCTGCGAAGCGTTGCCTGAGGTTGGCCAGGGCCTCGGGATCGTGGGCTCGCACGGTTGCCCCGGCCTCGAGGAGTTTCTCGATCAGGATGACCGCGGGGGCCTCGCGGATATCGTCGGTTTTGGGCTTGAAGGCGACGCCCCAGATGGCGAAGGTGAGGTTGGCGAGATCCTGGCCGAATCGAGTGATGATCTTGTTGTAGATGACGAGACGTTGGCGGACGTTGACCTGGTGTACGCTTTCCAGGAGGTCTGCGGTGACGCCGGCCCGTTTTGCGACATAGACCAGTCCCTGGACGTCCTTGGGGAAGCAGCTGCCGCCGTATCCTGCGCCGGGGTAGAGGAACTGGAAGCCGATCCGCGAATCGGATCCGATACCCCGGCGGACATCGTTGACGTCGATTCCGAGTTCGTCGCAGATATTGGCGACCTGGTTGATGAAGCTGATTCGGGTTGCGAGGGCGGCGTTGGCCGCGTACTTGGTCATTTCTGCGGCCGCCCGGCGCATGATGTGCACGGGGCGCTGGTTGCGGATGAATGGCTCGTGCAACTCGCTGATCACCGCGGCGGCCTCGGCCTTTTCCGCCCCGATGATCACCCGATCGGGTTTCTGGAAGTCCGCGACGGCGCTGCCCTCCTTGAGGAACTCGGGATTGTTGACCACCGAGACCTTGAAGGGAGCCTTGGCGTTGATTCGCTGCTCCAGCTCGTCGCCGGTGCCGACGGGGACGGTGCTCTTGATGACCACGATCTTGGGTCTGTCCAGGTGCTGGGCGATATCGTCGCCGACCGCCCGGATCGCGGTGAGGTCGGGAGAGCCATCGGTCTTGGGCGGGGTGCCCACCGCGATGAAGATCACGTCTCCGTGACGGATTGCCGCGGGCTTGTCCAAGGTGAAGCGGAGGCGACCGGCTTTCATGTTGCTGGTCAGGATTTCGCCCAGGCCGGGTTCGAAGATGACCGTCTCGCCGCGATTCAGGGCCTCGACCTTTGAAGGGTCGTTGTCCAGGCCGACGACGTCGTTGCCGGTATCGGACAAGCACACGGCGGTGACGAGACCGACATATCCTGAGCCAATCACCGTTAACTTCATGACGTTGCTCCAGCTACTTCCTGCGTATCAAGGCGACAAACCGACGATGGACGTGTTCGAGGGCTGCGGTGTCCGCGATGACCAGAAGGGTGGTGGCCAGTATGCCGCCGCAGGTGGGGATACTGCCTGCCCATCCCCGCGGCCACTCTCCCCGAGTGAGCATGACGACGGCGACGATCGCCCAGGGGACGATGGTCAGGATCCAGGCGACTTCGGCGATAGCTCCGGCCGGGGTTCCCGGTTCTTCGGCGGGTGTTGAGGGTGCGGGTGATCGTTGCTGATCCAGCAGTCTGATCTGACTCTCGAGGTCCCGGGCGACGCGGTGCACGGCGAACATATGGACGATTGGGATCAGGGAGAGGAAGGTCCAGAGGGGTGGCCCCAGGCGGACATGCTGCAGGGCCCGCTGGCCAAACGGCAGGAGCAGGATGAACACGGCTCCCAGGGCGAGATACACGGCGCCGAGGACCGGTTTCGACAGACTGACTCGCAGGAACACGCTCAGTATCGGGGTTCCGGCCATCAGGGCGAGGAGGAGCAGGGCGACCGTGCCAGGCAGGCAGGCCCTTGCCGTCAGCCACCTGCGCTCACGGTTAGAGCCGACGGTGGTGGCAGGGCTTGTTCGTGGCTCGCCCTCGCCGCCGGGGGGACTTTGGGCGTTTGCCAGCAGGCTCAGGTCGGTGACGATCTGGACTGCCCACCACAGGACCAGAATCTGATCCAGCGAGCAGATGCCGGCCAGGGCAACCAGGGTGGCCGATCGTTCGAGTTGCCGGGCGATGAACACGATCAGGGCTACGAGCAGGAGCACCATGAGGACCCGGGTGATCACCAGGAACTCGATACTCCCGTCGGGGAAGAATCGAAACCACCGTTGCCGTTCGACGAGAGGGCCGTTGCTCATCACCTTAGCCTGCTCATGAAGGACTCTTGTCGGCGCTGGAACCGCGTGTGCTGTTCTCGTTTTGCCGTCGGTTCTCGATACCGACCATGTCGAACTTCCACACCGCAGCCACGACCCCCAGACAGGCAAGGCCGTAGACCAGGATTGCATACCGGGTTCGGAGGAAGATCACCGAGATCCCGATCAGCACGAACGCCAGGGTCAGGAGATAGCTGATGACCACGACCTGCCGGACGCTCAGGCCGCGGTCGCGGAGTTGGTCGTAGAAGTGGCTGCGGTCGCCGATCATCAGCGGCTTGCCGTTTCGCCATCGCCGGGCCAGGGTCAAGAGCATATCGGCAATCGGCAGGCCGAAGACCATGAGAGCGCCGATCATCCAGAGCACGAGTTGGACTTCGGCGAACAGCAGGATGAGAACGGCGGCATTGAGTCCGAGCAGCATGGAGCCTGCGTCGCCGAGGAAGATCTTGGCCGGGTTCATGTTGAATGGCAGGAAACCGGCGGCTGCTCCCAGCATGGCCAAAGCGAGGACGATCCGTTCGTTGTTCACGTCCACGTTGGAGTACATGCGCAGGTGGATGGCCAGGATGGCGAAGCCGATCGAGATGATGCCGAGTACCCCCGCGCACAGGCCGTCGAGGCCGTCGATCAGGTTGGTTGCGTTGCAGGCTCCGACGACGATGAAGAGCACGATCGGCACCGAGTAGACCAGTTCCAGCCAGCGGTCCAGGGGCTCGTTGCGAGGGACGATCAGCCCAGTGAAGACCTGGATGATGTGGTCGCCGAGTCCGAAGAGAAGTAACCACACGGCCACAGTGATATTGCACGCCAGCTTGATTGTAGGGCGCATGAACCGAAGGTCATCGAACAGGCCGACGAGCATGGTGGCCGCCCCGGCTGCCGCGATGCCGAGGATCTGGTACTTCTGCACGGTCACGTGGGCGTCGAGCAGGGAGACGAGGATGCCCGCGAGCCAACCGGCGAAGACCGCGACGCCGCCGAGGTAGGGGATCGGCACCTTGTGTGGCTTCAGGAAGTCGTCCGGCTGGTCGACAATCCCGTTGCGAAGGGCAACATGCCGGCAGAGGGGCGTGACCAGCAGTGAGACGCCGAGCGACACCGCGACCACGGGCCAGAACTGGCCGAGGATCGCTTCCCAGGTGGTTGTTGCGGCCCCAAGAACGAAGTCGACGCTCACCATGGTCCGGATTGTCCTCGACCCGTCGCATTTCGTAAAGAGCCAGCGCCTGGGGTGCATCCTGAGCTCACTCGGGACCCTCGAGTGTCACCGTGATTCGCTCCTGGCCTCACCGCGGCCTGAGGGTGACAGCGCGGTGACCGAAGCCGTACCGGCGATAGAAAGGGAGGACCTGTGGGTTGCCCCAGACAGCGACGCGGGTCCTGGTCTGAACGTGCTCGTCATCCAGCCACCCAAGGGCTCGGCGGATCAGAGTGCCGCCGATGCCTCGGTCCGGATGTTCCGAGTGCACGCAGAGGGAGTCGATCTCGCCCGCGCCGGCGGTGTCGATGGAGCTGACGCAATAGCCGGAGTATTCGACAGCGGGTCCGCCGTCGCCCTGGGAGGGTGTCCCCCGTGCCCGATAGTTAGCCGGCGGGGTGCTGGTGTCACCTGGGTGTGGTGACCAGCGCCTGGCCAGGTCGGCTTGGAGCTTGGCCCGGGCGGCCTTGTCGATCAGCGGTTGTCTCCGAGATTTGAAGGCGAAGGTCACGAAGCTGTCGGCGAAGTACTCGGATACGGCCTGATGGTGGCGGTTGAGCTCCTCCCACAGGGGGGCGAGTGTGTCGAGCAGCTCGATACCGCCGGTGATGCAGGTGATGTCGGCCGTGATGGCCGGAGTATAGCCGCACGAGCCGATCCTGCAGCGGGTTGTCGTCGTTTTGCGGGGTGCGGTGCTGGGGTTGATGCGGCTTGAACGTTGGGCCGGTTTGCCCTATTATTCGTTTCCTTCAGGGCTTATGGTGCGCATGCCGCCGACGATTTGACGGGTGTTAATCCTTGTGGAGTAAATACTGATGGCTACTGCGGTTACGGATTTCAGAGTCAAGGACATCTCGCTGGCCGAGTGGGGTCGCAAGGAGATCGGGATCGCCGAATCGGAGATGCCCGGGCTGATGGCCATTCGGGAGGATTACGCGGCCCGCAAGCCTCTGGCCGGGGCGAAGATCACCGGTTCGCTGCACATGACCACGCAGACGGCGGTGCTGATCGAGACGCTGGTTGCGCTGGGGGCGGAGGTCCGCTGGGCGAGCTGCAACATTTTCTCGACCCAGGACCAGGCGGCGGCGGCCATCGCCAAGGTTGGCATTCCGGTATTCGCATGGCGGGGCGAGACGCTGGAGGACTACTGGGACTGTACGCTGCGGGCCCTGACCTGGCCGGATGCAGACGGGCCCACGGGGATCGTCGATGACGGCGGCGACGCGACGTTGCTCATTCACCGGGGGCACGCTTTCGAGTCGGAGCACGCCAAGACCGGCAACCTGCCGACGCCGTGCACCGACAACAAGGAGATCGAGATCATTGACAAGTTGCTGATCAAGGTTTTGCAGAAGGACCCGCAGTGCTGGCACAAGGTGGCCAGGCGGGTGATCGGGGTGAGCGAGGAGACGACGACCGGCGTACACCGGCTGTACCAGATGGCCAAGAGCGGCGAGCTGCTTTTCCCGGCGATCAACGTCAACGACTCGGTGACCAAGAGCAAGTTTGACAACCTGTACGGCTGCCGGGAGAGCCTGGTGGACGGCATCAAGCGGGCGACCGGCGTGATGGTGGCGGGCAAGAAGGTCGTGGTGCTGGGCTACGGCGATGTGGGCAAGGGCTGTGTGCAGTCGATGAAAGGGCTGGGCGCGACCGTGTTCGTTACCGAGATCGACCCGATCTGCGCGTTGCAGGCGGCCATGGAAGGTTACCAGGTGGTGACCATGGACGAGGCCTGCAAGTTCGGCGACATTTTCGTCACCGCGACCGGCAACGTCGATGTCATCACCCGGCAGCACATGGATCAGATGAAGGACGGGGCCATTGTTTGCAACATCGGGCACTTCGACAGTGAGATCCAGGTCGATTCGCTCGCGAATCTGACATGGGAGGAGATCAAGCCGCAGGTCGATCACGTCATCTGGCCGGACGGCAAGCGGATCATCGTGCTGGCCAAGGGTCGGCTGGTGAACCTGGGGTGTGCGGCCGGCCACCCGAGCTTCGTGATGAGCAACAGCTTCACCAACCAGACTATCGCCCAGCTCGAGCTGTGGGAGAACCGCGGCAACGGCAAGTACGAGCGGAAGGTCTACACCTTGCCCAAGGTGCTGGATGAGAAGGTGGCCATGTTCCACCTCAAGAAGCTTGGCGTCCACCTGACCCGGTTGACTGAGAAGCAGGCCAAGTACCTCGGCGTGCCGCAGCAGGGGCCGTTCAAGCCGGATCACTACCGGTATTGATCAGTGACTGGAAGTGTCGAGCATGGTCCTGACGGCGGCGAGTTCGCTCTCCGCCGTCAGTGTCTTCTCGGTCCAACCGAAGAACGCTCCATTCCGCCGGGATGGGGATGTGTCCTTGTCGTTCGCGGAGTCGAGGCGCGGCCCACTTCTCCAATTGACGTGGACCCCGCGGTATGATGGCGTCGGCTCACATGGAGGATGACCGATGCCGCGTGCAACGCTCCGGATGCCGCCGGCTGTTATTTCCCTTTTCGCTCTCTTAGGTGCTTCAGGGGCTGCTGGTCCGCAGGAGCCGGAGGTTCTGCAACGATGGACGTTCACCACCCCGGTTGACCTGGCCGCGTGTCAGGGCCTCCATCATCTCAAGGATCTCACCGTTGTCGACGGCCGGTTGAAGATGACGATCGCTGGTCCGGACGCGTTTTTTTCATTGCCACCCGTCGACGTGCCTTTCGACGGCCTCAGGCTTCGTGTTCGGATGCGCAGTGACCGTGACGGTTACGCCCAGGTTTACTGGCAGCTGGCCGATGCCCCAGGATTCACCGAGGCTCGTCAACTGACCGAGAACACTCCCGGCCGGCCGGCCATTCCTCCCGGGAGTCAGGACCGGGACGGCTTTTTCACCGTCGAGTTTTCTCTAGGCGGCCCGCTCGACGCCGGCAGGCGACTGACCGGCGTGCGACTCGATGTCTGCAACGACAACGTCGACGGCACCGTCGAGATCGCCGCCATTGAGCTTGTGCGCATGCCGGCCAGGTGGGCGGCCACGTGGTCCTCCGGTTCTGCCCACACCCCGGTCGGGGCCGAGGTGGAGCTGAAGGTCACTCTTCGCCAAACCAGTGGCCGGAGTGTACAGGAGGAGTGCGACTTCATCTTGGCCGAAGGCAACGCCCGGACGGCAAAGACTACCCCGGGCGCCCCGGCGGCATTGACGACCAGGCTTCATTACGACCGCCCCGGTGTGCACACAAGCTCGGTCCGAATTCTGGGATCATCCCACCGCTCGCTCACCGATCTCCAGACATCAGTGATTGTGGGGGAGGATGAGACGCTTCCCCTGGCCGGCGGCATCCGCAATGACCATGTGCGGCTCGACTTCATCTCTACTGCGGACGGCAGGGGTCTCGGCGCTGCCCGGTGGATGGTTCGTGACCATCAGGATCACTGGCGACTGGCGGGCTGGTTGCTGCCGCTCGCTGAAGTTACGGTGTGCGAGGCGGACGGCAGTATCGTTCGTCGCCGTCCGACCTTTGGTCTGGCCGATCGCACTTCGAGCAGCGCCCGGCTCAGTGGCGTGATCGCGGATCTGCCCGGCTGGTCGGTTGAGTTCAAGCCACGGATTCTGGAGAAGAACGGGCTGGTCGCGATTGAAGTGGTGGCCACCTTGGTCGGTCCCGAGGGTGGCCGGCTTCTCGATTTCAGTGCCCCGGTGCTGCTTGCAGATCGCTGCGCTCCACCCGCCGCTGCCGGGCATGCCTCGGCTGCTGCCGACCCGCTGGATCGCTATGCTGTTTTCGGCGGCCTGGAGCTACTTGAGCCGGGCTGGCGATCATCGAGCGACCGGGCGGTTGGTCGCCGATTCGCCGATCGTTGGACGCCGCACCCGTTCAAAGTCACGCTGCCGATGATGGCTGTCGAAGCTCGGGGTGTGACCGCCGCCCTGATGTGGCAGCCGCGGGATGCCTGGTGCGGCCGGAACGACATGCCCGCTGCCACCTTCGCCTCGCCCAATTTCCTCGACGGCCAGTTGAACCACCTCATGCGACTCTCCGCCCCGTCGATTCCGGCATGGCGAGACGAGAACTCATCTCTGGCCTCAAGGCCGTTCGTGATGGCGACCCCGCAGCCGGTCACCCTTCGGGCAATGCTGTACGCGGAATGCGATGCCCCGGTGGTCGGAATGGGTCGGCGTTGGTATGAGCTTTTGGGCACACCGGTTCCACCCCCGACTCCTCACGATGCCGCCACGACGAAAGAGCTGATCGCCCAGCACTTCGGCCAGACGATGTACTGGCCGGCCGAGAAAGGGTGGCGTCATCACTGGTATCTGGACAGGCGTAGCGAGTTCATTCCCCTCATGGCAGGGGAGTTGATCAGTCATAAACTGTTTACAGGAAAGACGTTATGGCTCGATCGGACCGGGCTGGTGGGCCGAACGCTGATCGACACGATGGTTCCGCTGGCTGTCCGGGCGGCGAATGCCGGGCCTGCGAGGGCGGCCATCGCAGGCCTGCGTTCGGACGGAACTTGGCCCTACGCGGACACGCCCGAGGTGCGTGACCAGACGCGTCGGTTCAGCAAAGGTGAATACGCTTCTTTGGGTGAAGGTGGAAGTACATCCCTGGGTACCTGTGTTACGCCGACGCTGCTGGTACTTCAGCATGCGTTACTCACCGGTGACGAGGAGTCGTCACGAGCTGCCTTGAAGGCCCTGGAGGCGATGAGGCGGTTTCGCGTTCCTCGCGGCGCCCAGACGTGGGAGGTTCACAAGGACATCCCGGATATTCGGGCGGCGGCCCTGGCGGTTGAGGCCTACCAGCTTGGGTATCGACTTACGGGAGAGGAGCGGTATCTGGACGAGGCGAATTACTGGGCCTGGTCCGGGGTGCCGTTTCTGTACAGTTGGCACGTGCCGATCGAGGCGATCCCCGGCACGATTCGGGCTACCCGCAGCCGAGACGACTGGCAACTGCAGGTTATTCCGGCGGCCGAGGCGTTCCAGAATCCCAACCGGCAGGTGACTCCGTACGGTTCCGTTCCCGTTCTGGGTCCGAGCTTCTACGCGATCAGCTGGTTTGGCGTCATCGTGCAGTGGTGTGGTCTGGAGTGGGCGGCCAAGGTTATCGAGCTGGATCACAACCGGCCGGATCCTCTGCTCCGCGTCATCGCCGAGGGTGTGGTCGGGAGTGGATGGCAGCAGATCTTCGACCGCGAGCCGTGGGTGGGTCTTTATCCTGACGTATGGGACCTGCACGCGAACCGGGCCCAGGGGGCGTTGATCTGCGCCCAACTGCCGCTCGCATGCCTCAAGGCCCAGGGTCGCCTGCCCCGGTGGACGGACCCCTGGACTCGAGTCGTGCCGGACGGATGGGGCGGGAACCGCTGGCACGTCAGCGGCTGGGGCAGCCCGCCCGATCTGCGGGCACCCCACCCCGATACCTTCTGGGCCTTGCCGCTGGACTATCCGCCTGATCAGCCCAATGAGCTGGTCATCACGCGGGTATCCCGGCCCAAGAGAGTTCACGTCGGCGGCCGGCTTCTCGACGCCCGTCCCTCCACCGCTGGGCGGGGTGAGCAGGAGCCGGGGTGGGCTTACCACGCGGCGTTTCAAGCCCTCGTGATCCGCTTCATTCAGCCGGCCCCGAGAACGGAAGTACTTGTCCAGTGGTGAGAAAACAAGCCGGAAGTTATCGGAGTGACGTTAAGTCGCGTCTGGTTTCCGCCGAATCAATGGATGCCGATTTTGAGATGGGTATCTGGGTGGGGCCGCGACGGACACCCCGGTCATGGGGTCCCAGGCGGCCTCCGTGGATAGGGTGGACCGACTCCCTTGGCAACGCCGCACGTCCAACTCATTGTCGATCACGGGATGGCTCCGCCACAGTCGCTCAAGACTGCTCTCTACCGGGTCAACGCTCGGGTTTCGATCCGTTCTCTGGACAAGGCCCTGACCAGTGGCATTCCGGACAGCGCCGATGTCTGTGTCATCCTGCCCTCGGCGGCATGCTCGTCGGCCGCTCTCGAACGCCTGGTGACCGAGACCTCCGCTCGAGCCTGCGCCACCCTGGTTCTCGATGAAGACGGCGCCAGTCGCGACGAAGCGACCCTGGCTCGCGGCGGAACGACTTTTTCCGGTGAGGTTGGCAGTCCGGTGACGTCCACTGGGCGGATGCTGCTTCCGATCCAGCCGTTCAAGCGGGCGCCGTTGAACGCCGACGAGCTGACCGGGCGAATCAAGGCCCTGTGCGAGATTCGCCGGCCGCTTCGCAGGATGCGGGAGGAGATTGCCGAGCTGCGCCGCGATCGCCCGCCGCGGAGCACGATTCACACCGATCTGGATGAACAGATACGGCTCGCCGGGCAGATCCAGAATGACCTGCTGCCTGAGCCCATTGGCGATGCCGCGCCGCTCAGCATCTCGACCCTCTATTTGCCAGCGGACTTCGTCAGCGGCGACACTTACGATATCAGCCGGCTGGACGAGGACCGGTTCGGTTTCTCCCTGGCCGACGCCACTGGGCACGGTTTGCCGGCGGCGTTGCTGGCGATCCTGGTCAAGAACTCGCTTCGCGGCAAGGAGATCGTCGACGGCTCGTACCGGATCATTGAGCCGGACGAACTGCTTACTCGCTTGAACCAGGATCTGCTGTCCGCCCGGCTTCGCCAGTGTCACTTTATCACTGCGATGCACGCGATCTTCGATCGTACCACCAGCCTGATCCGCTGGGCTCGCGGTGGGACGCCGTATCCGATCCTGTTCCGTGAAGGTCAGAGACCTCGCCAGATCCGCAGCGGAGGCGGTTTGCTGGGAGCGTTCGAGGATCAGGCCTTTGAGGTCGCGGCCCATGCCTTCGAGCCGGGCGACGTCCTTTTCTTCTACACCGACGGCTTGGAGGCCTTGTTGCTTCAGAGAAACGAACCGCGCGGCGAGGATGCCATTCTTGCCACCGACTGGATCGAGCGGTTCCGGACCTATGGTCCCGAGGTCGCGCTCGATGAGGCCCGCCGCCGGGCGACTGAACAGCCGTCCTACGACTGGTCCCGCGATGACATCACCGCGATCGCCATTCGCATGACTGGCGAGTAACCAGACCCGTCCGGTTTTCGCGGCTCCCAGCCTCTGTCGGCGAAGAAGCGGGCTATGCGTTTTCTTGATGCTGCCGTGGCCCGGAGGCTCCTGCTCGAGAGATGCAGACGGCGGGCCGTGTCGAGGGTGAGTCACTAATCCGCGAACCGCGCTCGTCCGAACCGTCCGGGCCACGGCGAAGGGGTGGTCGTGGGAGGCTGGACACGGCTCGTCGCTTGTTTTCCCTCACCTCTTCGCGGGCACGGCGTACAGCGTGACCGCCTCGATGGTGACGGCATCCGCTCCGAGGAAGTAACCCTTGGAGGCGGCGTTCTTGCCGACGCATTCGAACTTGAGTTCGTACGTTCCGGCGTCGAGTTTGACGCTGCCCACCTTGAAGTTCTGGGAGACGATGGTTGGGCTGTAGAGATCGACGGCATCCATACCCTTGAGCGGCCTGCCGTCCAGGGAGACCTTCCAGGTACCGTAGTCGTGTGACTTGGTCAGTTTGAGATGGGCAAGCCCCTCGATGGGCTTGTCCAGCTTGATGGGTACAGCCAGTGTGGACTGCTGGCCGGTGAACTGGACGAACAACTGCTTGTTGGCGCTGTAACCGCCATCCTGAATCTCGACCCGGGTGTCGGCCGGTGTCATCTTCACATCCGCCTTGGCCGATTCGAGTTCGATGCTGATTGCCGGCACGGTGCGTTCCTCGACCGGGGGCATGTTGGCGAACCGCTTGGCGACACCGGTCTGGTACCAGAAGGCCACTGAGCTGTAGAGATCGGACCGCTCCTCATAGCCGGAGACCAGCTTTCCGGTGTCATCGAACATGCCGCCCTTGTGCTCGATCTCGACGCGCAGCGACTTGGTGAACCGAACCGGGTCCTTGGTGTGCCAGCGGTAGGCGGTGCATCGGTCACCGACGTCATAGCCTTCCCAGATGACCACGCCGTAATATGGTCGCATGAACTCGCGGAAGCCCCAGGCGTCGTTGAAGTAGTCCTCCGTCCCGGTGCCCTTGATGGTGGGTTCCTTCTCGCCGTCGATGTAGAAGAAGTCGTCGCCCTCGCCGAACCATCCCCCGCTTCGGGCCTGGGATGAGAGAACCGTGCCGACGTACAGGCCGGCGCCCTCCGTGTCCAGCAGCAGGTAGTTCTGGCCTTTTTTAGCCGGGTACTCCTGTCGGTATTGAGCATGGAAGTAGGCGGCGTCGGCCGGCAGGGAGGGCATCTTGTCGTAGTCCACCTGGAAGTAGATCGCATTGGCGATGAATTTCTCTGAGTCGTTGGTGAGGGTGATGCGGGCGTGTTTGCGGAAGGGCATCGGCCAGTAGCAGTTGTAGGCCCGGCCTTCGGAGCTGACCGCCACGAGTTCGGAAATGACGTTTCGGCACAGGCCATGGCCGACTGCGAAGAAGTCGCCGAGGGGTGCCTCGACGGCCGGCTGATCCTGTCCGTCCCAGAACATTCGCAGGGTGAGCGAACGTCCGTACTTGGGATCTTCGGCGGCGATAGTGAACCAGATATGACGGATCACACCCGGGCCGTCGATATCGGCGATGGTGACGGTATCGCCCGCCTTGAGATATCGGCAGTCGCCGTTGCCGGTCTGCCAGTTGAGGTCGGAGCTGGAGGATCGGCCGGTGCGCACGTCCCGCAGGCGGTACAGTTCATCCTGCCCGTCGTCGGCCATGGCGGTTGGGCCGCACACAAGGATCACTATTGTTGCCGCCATCATGGCTGCCAGGGTGGGGTGCCGTCGCATTTGTGAGTCTCCTTGTTTCAGGGTTTTGTCGTTCGGGTTCCGCCATCGGGTCTCCGGGGTGGAACCGGGCACACCATACTCGCCGGACGCGCCGATTGGCAAGCCGCGTGCTTCCCTGTATACAATGACCCGGCCAAGGCGGGGCGGCTCAGGGCCTTGGTGTTTACGGCCAGGGTGAGACGGGGGAGCGATAGCACGGCGGGAGCGTCCTTCGGGGAGGTTTGATGAGCACGCTGCGAGAACGAATCGAAGTGCGTCTTCAGGAGCGAGTGGGGTGCATTCTCAGTGAGGCGGGCAACCGGTTACCGGCCGATGCCTTCAACACCCTGTTTGCCCGGCTGGATGAGGTTATCCGGATTGTGGCCCAGATACGGGACTTTTCCACAGAGCCGTACTACCAGAGGCTACGCGAGGTGGTGTGTGCCCGCTGCCGCGAGGATGACCAAGGCCGCTGCATTCGTCGTGAGGAAGGCGAATGCGGGCTGGACGAGTACTTCCCGACCATCGTTGCCATCATCGAGCAGGAGTTCAAGGCCGACGTCGGCTGACGGGTGCTGCCCTGTGGGCCGGGTGTAGATATGAAGGGGCCACGGATGCGTTGCCGCACCCGTGGCCCGTTGCGCTGATAGGGTACAATAGCTTTTCGCCGGTCAGGCGATCACGGCTGGCATTCGGGCTTCAGAAGCTCGCTCCAGGTAATGGTCGGACCGGTCACGCACTTCAGGAACTCGGTGAAGTCCATGGGGTCTACGTCGGTATCCCCGTCCTTATCGAAGCACTTGCACACGCTGCCGGTGTAGGCGATTGTGTCGCCGGAGAAGCACGCCTGGAAGACGCCGAAGTCCATCTGGTCAACGTCGCCGTCCGCATCGGCATCGACCGACGGGTAGGCACACGAAGTGAGTCCGACATACATCTTGGCCGCATTCTCCGTGTTGACCGGGATGCGAACGAATCCATCCCCGGCTTCGTTCGGCAGGACCTCGTCGAAGGAGACGGCGTACCCACCGACGCCCTGGTTGTACTCCAAGGTGAACGGATACAGGCCATCTTCCGGGGCGTTGACGTAGAACGTTACGTAGTATACCCCGTGGTTCGGGCCGGACTCGCCCGGGGTCTTGCCGCCGATCCAGATCCGGAAGCCGTCGTCACTGGGTACTTCGAAGATGTGGCCGCCCTTGGTCAGGGCCAGGAGGCCCGTTGCCCGCATGGCGAAGGCGTTCGGGCCCACGCCGGCCGGGAACGTCGCCTCCGGGAAGACGACCGTATCGAAGACCTGGTCCAGGGCCAGCGCCCCGGTGTAGTTCAGGCTTGGCACGTTGTCCAACACCGAGGCGAGCAGCTCATGAGCGGCAAAGAGCGTCCTGTATTTGTCGTGGCCGATGCCGTACTCATAATCGCCGTTGATGAAGGTGGCGTTAGCGAACTGGATCCGGGCGCCTGGATCACCGTGCCGGTTGATGTCCCCGACCTTCGAGTTGAGCGGAAGCTGACCGGGATCCGCGTACTCGGTGGTGAGCGGCGTGGTCTTCAACGCCCGGTAGACCTTGACCCGTTTGGGGCTGGGGTTCTGGTTGGGGTCGTTGATCAGGGCGGCGGTGATTCCGTCGGGCAGATACTGGAGCAGTTCCACCTCGGAATTGCCATTCCGCTCGAAGTAATCCATGCGGATATCGTAGACGCCGGGCTCTTGGACGTAGAAGAAGCCGGGCGTGTTGTCGCCCGCGCCGCTGTTGATGTTGAAGTAGGCCACGGGCTTGCCCGCCACCCACACAATCGAGCCGTCATCGCAATTGGTGTTGAAGGCGTAGTAGCCGGAGACGGAGAAAGCGGCGTAGCCCTGGAAGCTGATGACATAGTCATCATTGTCACCCGCCGTGAGCAGCGGACCACTGTCTGCCAGGAAGCTGCTGATCAGCCGGTCGGGAGTGTTCTGCGGGGCGGTGGCACTGGCGTTGAAGTTGCCCTGGGGCGCCTGGCCGTTGTCCGCGTAGTTGATAGAGAACGGCGTATCGGTAGCCCTGGGGTAGGCGCTCGAGTTCAGGCCGACCAGGTCTCCTTGGACCAGCGCCGCGGTGAGCCCCATGTTGTTGTCGGTGTTGGCCGCGGACTTGACCAGGGTGGCATTCCAGCCCAGATCGGCGTCCTGGACGTCGCTCAGGGTGGCGACCTTACGGTCGGCCGGAATGTTCCACTTGTTGGTCTCGCTCGTCCAGGCGTACGCGCCGCCGGCAATAGACTGGTATGCCTTGACGGTGGACAGGGTGCTGTTCACCGAGACGTAGGTGTATCCGGTGGCCGTTGGCGACAGTTCATAGAAATCGATGAAGTTGGGGGGGCCATCGCCGATGCATTCGACCCGAACGGGGTAGACGCCGGGCTCGGATACGCTGAGGGACAGGATGAGGTTCCTGCAGCACGGGGAAGTGAGGACGGTTTGCTCCCCGAAGCGAACGTACATGTCGTCGTCGGCGTTGGCGCCCAGCAGGTATCTGCCGGCTGTCGGGAAGACGAGATAGCCTTCGGCCCGCAAGCCGTACTGGCCGGCACCGGAAGTGCCGATCCCCGGGAAGTCGACTCCGCCGCCGATGTTCCCGTCACCCTCGCCGACGCCGCGGTAGTTGATGACCTGTGAGGTCGTTCCTGGAACCAGGTTGTCGAGGGCGTCTAGGAAACCGAGGCAGGTTTGGCGTACGTCGCCGTCGCCGCCGTTTTGCTTCATGATGATGCCGGTGGTATTGCTGAGACCGCCGGGGTAGCGGACCCAGACGGTCTTGATGTTGAAGCCCGTGGGCTGGCCGTCGACGACGCTGGTATCACCGGCCTTCTGGGTGGGCGAGAGGGCGACATCCGGCAGGACGGGCGGGGTTGCGGTGTACGAATCGACGTAATCTGGGGCGGCCGCGCCGTTCCGCAGGCCGAAGACGACCGGCTGGTCGGCGATGCCCCAGGTGGTATTGCCCACCATCAGGTAGGGGATCATCGGGCTGTCGGTCCGACGGTAGAACTCCATGTAGGCTCCGCCTCCCCAGTCGAACCAGAGGATCTGGATGGGATAGACGCCGGCCTCGTCCACGTGCAACGTGAAGTGGCTTCCGCCGTTGAGGCCGGACGAGAACGTGCCGTCGGCCGGGCTATAGGATACGATGGTGTTTCCGATCCGGATCTCGTAGCCGTTGTCCGAGTTCATGCACAGGTCGTAATCCTTGTTGCCGCTGGGGAAGTAGATCCAGCCCTTGGCCAGAATGCCGATCCAGGTGAGGTTGAGGCTCATGCCGGGAGGCAGCCGGTCCTCGCCGAAGTTGCCGGCCAGGCCGCCGCCCGAGGCCCCGGCGGTATAGTAGTTGAGGTTGGGCTCGCCGGTCTTGGTGCCCAGAGTGAAGCCGCTGTCTCGCTGCGACCGGATGGAGCCCTTGAACACGTCGAGGACGGTGGTCAACGTTCCAACCGAGGTGGCCGGGTACACGATATAGGAGGAGACTTCCCAGCCGGGCTGAGTCAGACCGGCGGTACCGGTTTGGACGCGCTCGCTTACCGGCAGCGTGGCCGTTGCCGTACCCGGGTCGAAGGTCGGTGAGCCGGGTGGATAGGTGACCGGATCGGTTGCGGTTCCGGTGACCGCGTTGGTCTCGACGTGGACATTGTCCACCTGGGAGAGGTGGGTTGAGCCGCTGCGGGCGGCGGAGAACCCGAAGGCCGCCCCGGTGCTGGGCCAGGGTCCGACGTAGGCTTCGACCATCAGTTTGCCGTCGACGGGATCGTCACCGACGTCGTAGCCGAACGAGAAGGCGGTCTGGCCCGCTGGGACCTGCGGATCACCGTTCGCCTTGGTGGCCGGATCGACCTTCAGGTAGACCCGCACGACGCCCAGGCCGCCCTTGTCGGGATCGTTGTAGTAAACGGTGAAGTGCAGGGGTTGGTTGTTGTTGCCGACGGCGCACCATGCGGAGTTGGCCGCATTGCCGTTCGGATTTGGAAAGGGGACGGTGACGCCCTGATCCACGTTGGTTTTCAGACTGGGCACGGTGATGCCCAAGCCGCTGAAGGAGCCGTTGTTGTCCCACATGCGATAGAGGTTGATGCCGACGTGCTTGTTGTCCTGGTCGCCGCTGCCGGAATTGCCGCCGCCGGTGTTGTTGTACACATCGACTTCGACGCCGAAGCCGTTCTGATCGTAGCCTTCCCGGCCGTAGGGCAGGCCGACGATACGAACCGTCTGGGTGTTTTCGACCGGTTGGACGGTAAAGCTGAAGCCATGGGTACTCGTCCCAGTGCGGCCGGTGCGCATGGCCAGGTCAAAGGCGGCCTTCATTTTGTTATTCTGAAGGTCCATGGGATAAGTGCCGCTGTAGGTGGCCCCGGTGCCGGTGAAGGTCGCTCCGCTGGCGAAGGCCACGTCGTAGCTCCAGCCGGGATGGAGGATGGTGAACCGCCTGGTGCCCGACCAAGGCACGGCGTAGTTGACCGCGCCCAAGCCGTTGGCGACGGCGGATATGCTCGCCCACCCGGCGGGATCCGCGGTCATCACTTTCGGATCATTGGAGGTGCCGACCCACACGATATCGTTGCCGCTATTGGTCACGACCCAGCCGGCTGGGGTGGCCCCGTCCGCGTCGGACTCGAAGTCCGTGCTGTAGCTGAAGCTCGGCGCCGCCCAAGCGGGCGCGACCGCCAGGGCCACAAAGCCAATGCAGACACCCCAGAGGCAACTCCTCGAGAAGGGTTCTCCTTTCCCGTTTGACCTGCGCATGTCCTTTCCTCCAGAAATGTGGGAAGCTCCTCGGCGTTCGCGCCGCTGCGATCGCCACTGAACTCCGCAATGTCAACAAGACCGAAATGCCCGCGCACTATCACCCTCGCCCGAGCGCGCGCGACAGACTCGGACGCCTACGAATGAAGCTGATTGGAGGCGAGCGGTCTTTCCACCGTCAGGCCGCATATCCCGCCGACCGATTCCAACCGGATTGACCCTAGGACCGCTTGCGCTGCGGGAACACCCGTTCCAGCAGTCAAGGCTTGCTCTTTCCCATGGTGGGTCTCCTCGGAGCCAGAATCGCGAGATGAACTCCCGGTTGTGCCGGGAAGTACGATGGCATTATATCGTGCCAATTCCCTCGCGCCTACCCCGGTTTCCGGTCTTTTTTCGGACGCGATGGCCAGCCAGATCTGGCGACTGAGGGTTGGGAAGGCCACGGGACGCGGTGGTCCGGGCGAGAGGCAGAGTATCTCTTCGAGGTCGCGCACCGGTGTCGTTCCGGGGTTGCCGGATTGGTGATGCGGAGTTGCGGCCCTGGCGTCGGAGGGGGCCGTTTCCTGACTGGGGAGGGCTGTGGTTGATCCTCGCGTTGTCGCTCGCGGTGACCTCGGGGGTCCTGGCCGTCGCAGGGGTGAGGATTGCGGCTGCCCGGTCTCCGCTCTACCATCTCAGATCCGAGGTTGTTCAGAAGGGCGGTATCTATGCAGGCCTGCCAGCGACGTTCTAGGATGCGGCCTGCGGAGACGTTGGTTCGCAGCCGTCAGGGCGGCATTCGACTTTGCAGGAGTGGCCTTGTGATTGCCAGTCATTTCGATACTGCCGCCGCGACCTGGGACGCCGAGCCGCGGCGTATCGCCTTGATGAGGGCGGTGGGGCAGACGATCCTGCGGGAAGTCGGGCCCACGAAAGAGATGGACGTTCTCGACTACGGGTGCGGGACGGGCCTGATCGGTCTCTTTCTCCTGTCTCACGTGCGCAGCGTGACGGGTGCGGACAGTTCTTCCGGCATGCTCGAAGTGCTGCGGAAGAAGCTCCTTGAGGGCGGCCTTGAGACGATGCGCGCCGTCCACCTCGACCTGGAGCGTGACCCCGTTCCGAATGAACGCTATCAGCTGCTCGTCACCAGTATGACTCTGCATCACATCGCCGACACGGGCCGGGTGCTGGGTGCCTTTCATGACCTGCTGGTTCCTGGCGGGACTCTCTGCATTGCGGACCTGGACAGCGAGCCAGGCGTCTTCCACACGCCCGAGGCGGCGCCCAGCGTCCGCCATCACGGCTTCGACCGAGGGGCGCTTAAGAGCCAGCTCTGCCGGATCGGTTTTCGAGAGGTACGCGATGTCACGGCTCACACCATTCGGCGCCGGATGGAGGGTGGCGAAGAACGGGACTTCCCCGTGTTTCTCGTCACCGCCCGCGCCGGCACGAGAGCATGAAGGGGCCGGGGGGGCGGCGGGTAGAAAGGTGAAGGCCTTGTCGCCCTCTGGTGATACCGGTAATCTGGTGGGTGCTTGGCGAGTCGAGGGGCATCGCCGGAGGTTGAGCCGCGATCGCCCCTGGTGGGCGAGGCGGTTGCGGGACACTGGATCCCAGAGGAGAGCACGATGGATCGGAAGAAGAGCATTGAGCTCCTGAACAAGGCCGTGGCGGATGAGCTTCAGGCGGTGCATCAGTACATGTACTGGCATTTTCATTTGGATGACCAGGGTTTCGGACCCTTGTCGGCCATGTTGCGGCGCATCGCGATCGCGGAGATGGGTCACGTCGAGCGTTTGGCCGAGCGCATTCTTTTTCTCAAGGGGGATGTGGACATGGTCGCCGCAGCCCCGGTCCAGCGTATCACCGAGCCTGACGCGATTGTGGCCAAGGCTTGCGAGTTGGAGCAGGGTGCCGTGGTCGAGTACAATCAGTATGCGTTGGAGTGCGCCAAGCTCGCCGATTCCGCGTCGAAGCAGCTTTTCGAGGCCCTGGTCAATGACGAGGAAGGTCACTTTGACGAGTTCGAGAAGCAGTTCGACAACATCAAGCGGTTCGGGCCGAGCTACCTGGCCCTGCAGTCGTTCAGCGGGGGCGCCTCGGCGCAGGAATCGTCGCCTGGAGCATCGGAGGGAGCGTAGTCGGTTATACCGGTGGCTGCCAGCCTGAAAGGGGGGGCGCTGTTTGGGCGACACGATACCCATCTGCCCTCGGGTCAGTCGGCGTGGTCTCGGCCGGGCGGGTGTTCATTCGCGCAGGCCGGAGTGATCCGCGCCCCGGCACTCCTTTCGCCTGGCCGCGGTCGCAGGGCTACTCCTCACGATATTCGGGATGGTGAGACGGTGAACGTCGCCGGTCACGGCAGGGGATGGATGGCAGTCAACGCTTTTCCGGTCATGCTGTCACCGGTCAGGTGCGGGCCCGGCCGCGACCTCGCGTTCGACGGGCACGTCGAAGGGCTCAGCCCGAGCAAGCACACGCTGGTCATTACCCTTTTGCAGGACAAGACGGAGGCGTCCCGGGGCCGTTTTCTGAATGTGGCCGGGTTTGAGGTCCTCGGCGAGAAGTGGTGATGTCGAGGGCTCCTTGTTCAGTTCGCGGCGGGCTCGCGGCATTCCGGTCGCCATCCTTGCGGTAGGGGCTTTTCGGGCGGGGGGCAAGCCAAGGCAAAGGGTCGTCGGCGCCGCCCGGCGTGTCTCTCGCCGGCCTGTGGTCACCGGGCACCTCTCCTGAAGCCGGTTTCATCCCCCCCATCTTTGGGGGGCAGGGGTGGCCATGCCTGTCCGTGACACTTAGCGTCGTGCTATGCTTGCAGCGTAGGGGCCTCCGGGCCTTGGGGGGGGGTGGTTTGCCCTCGTCATGCCTTCTTGACTTTCGCGGGTCAAGAAGAAATACTTTATTGGTACGAAGTCCTTCAATACAGTCCCATAACAGGGAGCACTCAGGCAAGGTCATACCGAAGTCTGCATGCTTGATCGGCCCTCCTGGATCGTCGGCGGATTGGCCTTTCACATCTGGCCGGCCGAACGGACGATCGACGTGGTTTTTGGTGATTGCCAATTCGCCCGCGATGGCGACAATAAGCGGTTCGGCGAACCTGCGATGCAGCGGGCCTGTGTGTAGAGGAGAGTCTCATGGCGGCCACAAAACCAGTCTGGGGCATTGATCTGGGTCAATGTGCACTGAAAGCCCTCCGCCTGCGAGCAGCTGGCGACAAGGTTGAGGTTCTCGATCACGTCTACATCGAGCACGGCAAGATTCTTTCCCAGCCGGACGTGGACCGTGCGGCCCTCGTGGCCGAGACGATGAAGAAACTGATCGAGAGCCGCCCGGATCTGCCGAAGGAGACGATCGTGGCGGCGGTACCGGGTCAGCACACCCTGGCCCGGTTCATCAAACTCCCTCCGGTCGACAAAGCCAGCAAGCTGCCCGAGCTGGTTCGGTTCGAGGCCGGCCAGCAGATCCCCTTTGCCATGGAAGAGGTCATCTGGGATTACCAGATCTTCCCGTCCCAGGCGGCCGAGACCGAGGTGGGCATTTTCGCGATGCGCCGCGAGCTGATGGGCGACCATCTGCGGTTTCTGTCCGACCTGAACATCGAGCCGATGCTAGTTCAGGCGGCTCCGTTGGCCCTGTACAACGCCCTCCAGTATGACGGGCTTTGCGGTGGGGGCAGCGAGGCGGTGGCCATACTGGACATCGGGGCCCAGAACACCGATCTGCTCGTGGTTGAAGGTGACAGCCTGTGGACCCGCAATATCCCCATCGGCGGGAACAATTTCACGGACGCGATGCTGGAGACCTTCAAGCTATCGTTCCGCAAGGCGGAAGATCTGAAGCGCAAGGCCGGCAGCCACAAGTATGCCCGGCAGATTTTCCAGGCCATGCGGCCGGTGTTTGCCGATCTGGTGGCCGAGGTTCAGCGTTCGATTGGGTTTTTCACCTCGTCGCGTCGCGGCGTGAAGCTCTCCAAGCTGATCGCGATGGGCAACGCCTTCAAGCTGCCGGGAATGCCGAAGTTCCTTCAGCAGAACCTTGGTCTGGACGTCATCCGGCCGGGGGCGTTCAATCGCATGACCATCGGCTCGAGCCCGAACACTCCTGAACTGATCGACCAGTTGCTGAGTTTTGGCGTGGCCTACGGCTTGGGCGTCCAGGGCCTGGGCTTAGCGAAGATCACCAGCAACCTGTTGCCGCCGGAGATCATCAAGCAAGTGATCTGGCGGAAGAAGGCCCCGTGGTTCATTGGGGCGGCGGCCTGCCTGGCGTTGTCGGCGGGCATGATCTGGGGTCGCAGCTACTCAGACCAGGCCGCCCTAGGCAAGCCCGTGGAGACGGCTTCGCCCCCTGGCAGCGTCGATGAAGCGATGCGGATTCTCGAGAGCCCTCCCGATGCGGACGCCAAGACGGCCGCCGCCAAGACCGTTGCGGCCGCCACCTTTCTGGGCAACGAGCTGTCCAGGATCGAGGGTGAGATCAGCCAGCAGATCCAGAAAGTCCAGAATGTGGACAAGCTTCAGACCAACAAAGTGGTCTGGCCGCGGTTGCTGAGCATGGTGGTTTCGGCGTTGCCTTCGCCTGATCCGGAGCTGAGCAAGGCCATGAACGAAGGTCCGAAGGCGTACAAGGAGGTTGTCACCTCCAACCCGCAGTTCGAGCGGACCAAGCGCAAGCAGGTTTTCATTCAGAAGTTGGACAGCCGGTACTCGCCCGACGTTCTGGCCGAGATGGAAGCCCTGAAGAAGGGCGGTGGGACGCCGGCGGGTCCGGGGAGTTTGGGCGGTCTGGGCGGCTTGGGTGGAGGATCTCCGGAGGCGACCGGCGCCGGGCCCAAGCCGGGCTTCCTGGTCACGCTGGTCTGCCGAACGCCCTACGCTGGTGGCGACAGGGTGGCCGGGCTCCAGTTCATCAGTGACGTGTTTTTAAGGAATCTTGAGAAGGCCGGGCAGGGCAGGCAGGAGTTGCACTTTGGGAAGCCCCAGATGATCGGATTCCAGATGGTCAAGGATCTGGGTGGTGCCGGGGGTGCGGCTCCCATGCCGGGAAGGTACATGCCCCCTGGGCCGCGTGTCACTGAGGGGGGGGCGGGTCCGGGTCCCGGTGGCTTCAACACGATTGCCGTCGACAACACGTTCAAGGATCTGGCAACGGGCGAGTCGATCTCAAACGACTGGCAGTTCGAAGTGGTTTTTGCGGCCGTGATTGGCCCGCAACTGGCCGCCGCGCCGGCGCCGGGTGGCACTCCACCGGCCGAGCCGGCCGAGCCGGCCGAGCCGACTGGGGATGCTCCGCCGCCACCGGCCTGAAAACGGTCGGGTTCAGGAGCGACGAGGGGTTTGGGGCTGGTTCGAGGGCTTGCGGGGTGGGAAGACAGCCAAGGAGTTGAGCGATGCAACAGATCATGCAGTGGGTCAAGGGTCACCTGGTCGAGGTGATCTGCGGAGCGGTCGGCCTGGTGGCGATCACCCTCATTGTCCTCGGCATCCTCCTGTCGGACGTGAACGCTGCTCTGGCCACGGATGCCCAGCTGATCAGCTCGTTGAGCAGCATCAAGCCGGTGAACAAGGCGATGATTGATGCGGCCAATGCCCGGAAGAACAGGACCGTCGAGCAGACCACCGCCGCCCTGAAGAAGGTGGCCGAGATTGGCAAACATGCTCCGCTTCTGGAGAAGCTTTTCCCTGAGCCGGCGACAGGCAGTGAGAATCTGCCCTTCCGGTTTGCCCATGAGTTCGCCAAGGCCCACAAGGCGATGGTGGAACAGCTCAAGGCCAAGGATGCTCCCACGCAGGAGGAGGTCAGGGAACTGGCCGAGAACATGGCTACGGAGCAGGCTCAGAAGAACAATCAGCAGGCGATAGGTGCCCGAGGCGAGGCCCCTCTACCGATCGAGATGGGTCCTGTTGGCGCGGGGCGTCGTGGTCCCGGGCCGGGTCCGGGCCTGGGTGGGCCGCCGCCGCGGGGTGGACCGGGGTTCGGCGGGCCACGAGCAGATTTGACCCAGTTGCGGCCGAACATGACTGCCGAGGAGATGGTCAACGAGATTCCGGACTGTCGGGCGGCCGTTCAGCGTGCCCGGTCGATTTACTGCTATGCCAACGAAAGGACGAGTTTCGATCAGCGGCCCGCCGTCGAGAACGTGCAGAAGCCTTCGATTGAAGACATGTGGTACGCCCAGGTCTCGTTGTGGATCCAGCAGGATGTGGTGACTGCCCTGGCGGGCCTGAACAACCGGGTCGCGGCGGCCATTACCGCCCGAAGCCAGGAAGCGAACGCCAAAGACAAGGAAGGGCCATATGTTGGCAACCTCCCGGTCAAGCACCTGCAGAGGTTTGTGGTGACCGGATACCTTCCGCCTTCAGCGGGGGCGGGTGGTGGTGCGGCCTCGCCCCCCGGCGGCACGCGGGGCGCGCTGGTTGGTGGTGGCGGCATGGGGCCGGGTGAGGCGTTTACCAACACCGGCAGCAGCGAGACCATGGATGTGGTTCACTTCACCGTGGAGTTGGTGGTTGAGGCTCGGATGTTGCCGTCGGTGATCGACGAGATCTGCAAGGTCGGCTTCTACACGCTGCTGTTGGTGAACCTGCAGGAGCAGCCTCCCAGCCCGGTTCCCGCGGGCTACGTTTACGGTCCTTCGCCCACGGTGCAGGCCCGGTTGGTGTTTGAGGGCGGGTTCCTTCGCGACAACTACGCGAACCTGATCCCCAAGAAGGTGGTTGCTGACATTGCGAGCGGGGTGGCGTTCCAGGGTGGCGGCGGTCAGGGTGGGGGAGGTGGCCCGTCGTATGGACCGCCGGTGGGGCCGCGTAACCTGCCGCCGATGATGATGGGGCCGGAGGGGGCTCCACCGCCGCGACGTGGGCCGCTCGGCAGGCCTGAGGGTATGTGAGCCAGGACAGGAGATCCGATCATGGCCAAGCAGAACGTGACCTTCATTGAACGGCACGTTGAGAAGATAGTTCTGGGATTGACCGGGGCGGTGGTCCTGGCGATCGCGGCGATGTACGTGGTGGGCACGCCTCACAGCACCAGCGTCAGCGGTGAGGATTGCACCCCGAAGACGCTCATCGGGAAGATCGCCGAACAGACGGAACAGACCCGCCAGAAGGTGAAGAACGCTCGGCTGACGGATACGGGCGACCAGACGACCGTGACTGCGCTCAAGGGTGATCTGAGCACCTACGATGCGAACGGCATCGCCAAGGATTTTGGCGTGCCCATCGTGCCGCCGGGTGTCGCGATTCCGCGGACGGATCGAGAGATCGACCGTGCTGGCAAGATCCACCTCGCCAGCGTGGCGGCTCCGCGTTCACTGGTGGGTTTTTCAGGCCGCGTCTCGGCGAGGCTGGCCGCGCCTGAGACCGTGGATCTCAGCAGGACGACGGGTGCCCCTCAGCTGGCTCCGACCGGAGGATCCGGCACGATCATCGGGATCACTCGGGACATTTTCTGGGCCACGCTGTTTGCCTCGGTGCATATCGCCGAACAGCGCGAGCTGTTCCGCCAGGCCATGTACGAGGGTAGTCGCCAGGATCTCATCATTACTCGGGTGGAGGCCGAGCGGGCCATGCTGTTGCCGACGGGCGAATGGGGCGAGCCGGAAGTGGTCCAGGGTTACTCGCCGTTCGTGCTGACCGCTCCGGAGAGGGTGCCGCTTCACGACGCGGATGGTACGCTGGCCATCCAGCAGACGGACGGCGACACGATTGTCGCCTATCGGATGGCCCTGGAGCAGGTGCAGAGCCAGGAGCAGATTCTCCGGCCGGCGTTTTTCGAGAACTTCACCGACGAGCGGTACGGCTGGAAGCTGCCGGAGTCGTTGCCCGGTCTGGAGCTTGATCTAGCCCAATTCGTTGGCGACTCGGCCGGGGGGGCGGGGGCACGGCGTCCGCTGGGCGGCTTTGGCGGCCCCGAGGGGTTTGGCGGCTTGGGGCCAGGCCCGATCGGCCGGCGTGGCGTTCCGGAAGGAGCGGGACGAAGGGGTCCGGGTCCCGGTCCGGACCTGCTTCCCCCGGGGGGGCGAGGTCCTGCCGGCGGTGCCAGGCGTCCCGAAGGTGGTCCGGAGAGCAGGGGTCCGAATGTTCGGGCCGAGCTCGCCAAGACGCTCAAGGAGGCGAAGGAGGACATTGACAAGAAGAAGTACCTGGAGGCTGAGGAGAAGCTGCAGGGCCTGACTCAGTACGCTTCGTCCGGGGAGTTGAACAGGACCCAGGTTGAGGAGATCGGCAAGCTGCTCAAGGAGATCCAGCCCGAGGTGGAGAAGCTGCTCATCGAGAAGCAGAACCAGGAGCGCGTGGCGGCGGGGTCGACCAACCGGGTACGCGACATCGAGCTGCTGTGGTTCAACGACATCTCCGTCACTCCCGGCCAGACCTACCGCTACCGATTGCGTCTGGTGGTGTTCAACCAGTACATCGGGCAGGCGGCCAAGCTCATCGACGCCCAGGATGCCGGCAGGGTGGTTGTTCGAGGCCAGTGGTCCAGCTGGTCGGAGCCGATTCAGATCAAACCTTCGCTGTACCTGTTCCTGACCTCCGTGACCGACGATGGGAGGAAAGCGAAAGTGGCTCTGCGGGAGTGGTTCCGCGGGGACTTGAAGGGCGGGACGGCAGACAAGGAAGTCGGCGAGCTGGTGGCCCTGAAGGCGGATCGCCGGGATCTGTCGTACGATGCCATCCTGGCGGGCCTGGAGCCGAAGCGATCCGCATGGCTGCGTAACGAATCGCCGGAGGGCAGACTCACCTTCACCGAACGGCAGGGCGGGGCGGCGGTTCTGATCACCACGAGCGGCGAAGTCGAGGAGCGGTTTTCGCCGGTCGATGCCCGAAAGAGCGGTCAACTGGACAAGGAGTACAAGGAGGAGAAGGCTCGGCTCAGCGAGAACGAACCCACGGTCGGACCGGTCAGGCCGCCGAGGCCGGAGATGCCGCCGAACCCCACCGACCGGCTTCGCGGCACGGAGCGGAGCCGGCCGAATCGCGGTCGAGGGATGTGAGCCCCTGCCGCCGGGCTCTTGCCTGGCGGTAAGATGTTTTGGACTAACAAGTTAGGGTAAGTGCCGAGCCGAGGTGCGGTTGTGGCCCACTTTCAGGTCAGAGCTGGCGTGGCGCTCTGGCATCGTATGCGGACGTAGGGTAAACTGCTGCGCCGCCGCGGGATGAGCTGCCGGACTGGATGCCTCCCGTGCGTGGGTGGAGTACCGACCTACCTTGAGCCCGTGTGTGCGGGCGAGCCTGAAGGAGGCTGTCTGTGAAAGCTGGTCAGAACAATTGGCGATGGCTGGTCGCTGTTCTTTGGGTGATGGCGTTGGCGGCCCCGGTCTTTGCGGATGCGGCGCAGGATCTGGATAAGGCGGCTCGCCTCTACGAAGAGCATCAGTACCAGGAGTCACAAGAGCTGCTCCTTCAGGTCAATGTCGACCAGCTGAACGCTCAGCAGAAGCAGCAGCGGGATGAACTGGCGGAAGCGTTACGCACGGCGGTCAACCAGGCGAACAAGGCCAAGCAGAACCTGGAGGATGCTGAGAAGGCGCTCGCTGCGGGTAACCGAGACGCGGCCGAGAAGAGTCTCAAGGCGATTCAAGACAATCCGTACGCGTCGGCCGCTCAGAAACAGCGAGCCCGTGAAGGGCTGGCCACCCTGGCCAAGCAGCGTGACCTGGACCGCAAGGTTGCGGCCCAGGGCGCTCAAGCCAAGCCGGCGGCCGTGCCCACCACCAAGCCCGCCGCAGCCCCCGCCAAGCCGGTCACGGTGACCACGGTCAAGCCAGCCGAGACCACCAAGCCGATCACGGTGACCACGGTCAATCCGGTCAACACGGCCAAGCCGGTCACGGCCACCGCTGCCCGACCGGTGGGCAACGCAGGCAAGGCCCAGACCGATCGCAACCGGGCGTTGGCCTTGGAGGCGATTCGCGAAGGTGATGCCGCGGGCAAGAAGGGTCAGTGGGATCTGGCCGCCTCCAAGTTTGAGGAAGCCCTGCAGTTGTGGCCCAACAACGCTGAGGCGGAGAAAGGCCTGGCCCTGGTTCGCCAGCAGCGTGGCGCTGAAGGTGGCGTGGGCAAGGATCTGCTCGATGAGGCGGTACTGCGTCGCCAGGGCCGGTGGGAGCGGACGGAGACGCTTTTCAGAGACGGCGAGCAGGAGATCAAGCAGCTGATCAACGAGCACAAGTACGTTGAGGCCCGGGAGCGGTTGGATCAGGCCACCCGGCTGCTGGAGGCCGGGCGGCGCGATGCCGAGAGTCCCGATCGGTATGCGGCCCTTGATTCGCGTGCCAGGGCCCTGGGGCGGTTCATCGAGCAGGAGAAGAGGGCTCACGACGAGGAAGATGCCGCCGCCAAGCGTCGCATGGCCATGGACAAG
The DNA here is from genome assembly GCA_018003015.1 of Phycisphaerae bacterium. Classification (NCBI taxonomy): domain Bacteria; kingdom Pseudomonadati; phylum Planctomycetota; class Phycisphaerae; species Phycisphaerae bacterium. The sequence continues at coordinate 78,020 of JAGNEZ010000028.1, forward strand.
GAGCGGGATCGGACCATGTCCATCCGCAAGGAGAAGGACGAGCGCATCGCTCAGTTGATGGATCAGGTCATGGAGCTGCAGAAGCAGCGCCAGTACCACCAGGCTGCGGATGTCCTCAAGGAAATCATCACGATCGATCCGACCTATCAGAACGCCGAGTTCATGCTCCGCGTGGTGGAGGACTATGCGATCGTTCAGGACCAGGCCAAGGGACGGCGGAGGTACCTGAGCAAGTTCCAGGAGACTCTTCAGCAAGCCGAGATCCAGCTGGAGCCGACCACCGCGGCCAAGGATGACAAGTGGGTCGTCTATCCTGACGAGGACGAATGGCGAGTGATCGCGAATCGTGACCCGTTCGGTACCGATCTCAGTCTGACCGGTGAGACGGAGCGGGACAAGTATGCCCGCGAGCAGCTTGACACCATCATTCCCGAGCTGGAGTTCCCGGAGGGTACCACCTTCGATGACGCGGTCACCCAGCTGAGGCAACTTGCCAAGCTGGACATCATTCCGAACTGGAAAGTGCTCGAAATCTACACGATTGACAGGACCACGCCGGTGGGAGGCATCTCTTACCGGAGCAGCTCGGTCAAGGGCATCCTCAGCGACATGCTCGACAAACTGGGTGGGGCCGAGACGGTGCTCGGCTATGACATTGTCGAGGGGCAGATTCGCATCTCGACGGAAGAACACCTCGCCAAGAACATGGAGACCCGCGTGTACGACGTCGGTGATCTGCTTGCCGACGTGCCCAGCTTCAGTGCCAACAGCGGGATGAATGGCGGCATGATGGGCGGCATGGGCGGCATGATGGGCGGCATGGGCGGCATGATGGGCGGCATGGGCGGCATGGGCGGCATGATGGGTGGCATGGGCGGCATGGGCGGCATGAGGGGTGGCATGGGGGGCGGGTATGGTGGTGGCGGCGGCTATGGTGGCGGCGGCTATGGCGGCAATAGCTCGTCCGGGGGTGACGATGACGATGATGACGCCAGTAC